>CALHCK010000071.1 GCA_937936695.1 uncultured Polaribacter sp. | reverse complement strand
GCAATTAGTGCCAATGCAGATATTGCTGTAATAGTATTTGCTATAATCATTGGCATACTATCTAAATAAATACCATACACCAACCACAAAGCCACTCCTATAAAAAAAGTAATATACATGGTTAAAGACAAAGCCTTGGTATCTTTAGTTTTCCAGGTTTTATAAACCTGAGGTAAAAAAGACCCTGTAGTAATTACAGCAGCTAACATTCCTAAAATTTCGAAAATGTTCATTTAATATTCACTTTTAATATTACAGAGTATCTTTTAAAAATACACTAACCAACTATATTTACAATTTTACCAGGTACTACAATTACTTTTTTAGGTGTTCTACCATCTAACTGTGCAATTGTTTTTTCATGTGTCATTACTGTTTTTTCTATTTCTTCTTTAGATAAATCTAAAGGCAATTCTAATGTAAAACGCATTTTACCATTAAAAGAAATTGGGTAATTTTTAGCACTTTCTACCAAATGTTTTGCTTCAAAAACAGGAAAATCAGCTGTAGAAATAGATTCCTTATGCCCTAATTTATTCCATAATTCTTCTGTAATATGCGGTGCATACGGAGATAATAAAACTAATAAAGGTTCTAAAATTTCTCTTTTATTACATTTTAAAGCTGTTAATTCATTTACCGCAATCATAAAAGTAGATACAGAAGTATTAAAAGAAAAGTGCTCAATATCTTCTTCTACCTTTTTAATTGTTTTGTGTACAATTTTTAACTCATCTTTGGTTGCTTTTTCTTCTGAAACAGAAAAATCTTCACCGTTAAAGAATAGTTTCCATAATTTTTTTAAGAAAGAATACACTCCAGAAATACCCGATGTTTTCCAAGGCTTTGTTTGCTCTAAAGGCCCTAAAAACATTTCAAACAAACGCAATGCATCTGCTCCATATTCTTCACAAATTAAATCAGGATTTACTACATTGTATTTAGATTTAGACATTTTTTCTACCTCACGTCCAACAATATATTTATCTCCTTCTAAAACAAATTGCGCATTTTTATAATCAGAATTTAAAGAATGATTTTTAAATCCTTCTACATCTAACTCATCCGATGCATTTACCAAAGCAACATCTGCATGTAAAGCCGTTTTAGTAATCATTACTAAATCTGCATAATTAGGATGTAAAAGTTTATTATCTAATAAATAATTTTTTACAACATCTTCAAATTCGTTAGCAGAAGTAAATAAATTTTTAGAAACAAAAATTTCAGGTATTTTTTCTATAACGTCATCATTAGATTTATCTATGGCACATCCGTTTTTAACAAAAGACGTAGCCTTATACACAAAAGCAGATGTTCCTAAAATCATCCCTTGGTTTATTAATTTCTTAGCAAACTCATCAACAGGTACAATTCCTTTATCAAATAAGAATTTTTGCCAAAAACGAGCATATAATAAATGTCCTGTTGCATGCTCAGAGCCACCAATATATAAATCTACCTCTTTCCAGTACTCTAAAGCCTCTTTACTTGCAAATTCGTTAGCATTTGTAGCATCCATGTATCTATTAAAATACCAAGAACTACCTGCCCACCCTGGCATAGTATTTAATTCTAACGGCCAAACAGTTTCATTATTAATTTTACTATTACTTACCACAGAATTTGTAGTAGTATCCCAAGCCCAAACTTCTGCATTTCCTAAAGGTGGTTTTCCATCCTCTGTAGGTAAATATTTTTCTACCTCTGGCAATACAATAGGTAAATATTTAGCATCAATCATTTGTGGCATTCCATCTTTGTAGTATACAGGAAATGGCTCTCCCCAATAACGCTGTCTGCTAAAAACAGCATCACGTAATCTATAATTTATTTTTCCGTAACCAATACCTCTTTTTTCAAGTTCGTATATAGCTAACTTAACTGCTTTCTTATATTTTAATCCAGATAAAAAATCTGAATTTGCAATTACTGTTCCATCTTTATCAGCATGAGCCTCTTCAGAAATATCTACATTTTCAAAGATATTAGGAATCTGAATGTTAAAATACTTTGCAAAATCATAATCTCTCTGATCTCCACAAGGCACAGCCATAACAGCACCAGTACCATAACTAGCCAATACATAATCTCCAATCCAAATAGGAATTTTTACACCAGAAAAAGGGTGTAACGCATACGCACCTGTAAATACACCTGATATTGTTTTTACATCTGCCATTCTATCTCTTTCAGAACGTTTTGCAGTAGCTTTTATATAAGCATCTACAGCATCTTTTTGCTCATTAGTAACAATTTTAGATACCAATTCGTGCTCAGGAGCCAATGTCATAAACGAAACTCCAAAAATAGTATCGGGTCTTGTTGTAAATACATCTATTTTATATTTACTAGCTATTAATTTTGCTTCTCCTGTTTCAGTTGAAACTTCAATTTCTTTTGGAAACTGAATTGCAGTATTTATTTTAGAAACTACACCTAAAACATTTTCTAACACTTCATCGTTAGTAAAACGAATTACATTAAATCCTTTATTATTAAAAAATGTAGTTCTCTCAGCTTCATCTTCTTTACCAGCAAACTCAACAATAATGTTTTTTGCTAAACAGATATAATCTACTAGAAAAGAACCTACAGTGTATTTTTTTCTGAATTTTGAAGCGCCTTTTTTGTTTTTTAATTCATTCCAAAGCACATTTTCAGCCTCAGTTAAATTTAAACGCATTTCTTTTAAAGCTTCTAACTCTTTGTAAGACAACTTTACTTCTTTTGGAGTATTTGTAGCATCTGCCAAAACACTAAAAGAAACCATGGCTCCTTGACTTCTACCAATCCAATTTGTTTGAGAATCTTTTAAAGGTTGTGGCCAATCTATATTTGTTAAACCATCTAACAAACGTTGCGCATATGCAGATATTCGCATAGACCATTGTGTCATTTTTTTTCTAATAACAGGATGACTACCACGCTCTGAAACACCATTTATAATTTCATCATTAGCTAAAACAGTACCTAATGCAGGACACCAGTTTACTTCTGTATCAGACAAAAACGTTAAACGATATTGTAATAATATTTCTTCTTTTTCTTTTTCTGAAAAAGCATTCCACTTTTCTGCATCAAAAGAAATAATATCTTCATCAGAAACTGCATTTACATCTTTGTTACCTGCTGTTTCAAATATTTTTATTAATGATGATATATCTTCTGCCTTATCAGTATCTTTATTATACCAAGAGTTAAACAACTGTATAAAAATCCACTGAGTCCATTTATAATATTCTGTACTAGAAGTTCGTACTTCTCTGCTCCAATCAAAAGAAAAACCAATTTTATCTAGTTGATTTCTATACGTAGCAATATTTGTTTCTGTAGTCTTTGCAGGATGTTGTCCTGTTTGTATTGCATATTGTTCTGCTGGCAATCCAAAAGAATCATATCCTTGCGGATGCAATACATTAAATCCCTTATGGCGTTTGTAACGCGCATAAATATCACTCGCAATATACCCTAACGGATGTCCAACATGTAACCCTGCACCACTTGGGTAAGGAAACATATCTAGTACATAATACTTAGGTTTATCAGATTGATTACTTGCTTTAAAAGTTTGGTTATCTGCCCAAAATTTCTGCCAATTTTTTTCTATCTCTTGATGATTATATTGCATTGCATTGCTTTTAAAAGCTGCAAATTTACGGTTATTCTGCAAAAGAAAGTAGTTAAAACAAAAAAGACCTTACAGGTTTGTAAAAACTTGTAAGGTCTTGTAGTATTTTATAATTAACTATCCCTTTACTGGCACAGCTACAACAGTTGTTCCCCAGCCCATATACATGGTCGTATTATTTCCTTCTCCTTCAAAAACAATAGAAAAAGCTTCTACAGAGTTTTCACTTTTAGATACTTTTGCTTTCACTCTTACAACATCTTTTTCTTCTTTGTAAAAATAAGCACCCCATACATTTTTATGGTTACTTAAAATTACAGTCCATTCTTTTTCAGAAGGTATTGTAAATAATGTATACATACCTGCTTTTACTTTTTTTCCTCCAAAAACAACATCTTTATAAAAAGTAATTTCAACTGCCTCATTAGCTCCTGTTCTCCAAACTTTTCCTTCAGGAATTAACTTACTTAAATCTCTACCTTTTAACTGTGGTCTACTGTATATTACTTTTACTAATTTATCTGATTTCTTGTAGCTTGATGGGTAAGAAGCTGCGTCCATCGGACTCTTATCTAGTTTTTTAAATTTTTGCGCATATACATCTGCAGAAGTAAATACTGTAAAGGCAAGAATAACTAGTGATAAAACTATTTTTTTCATTTTTAGGCTTTTATAATTGTTTGATTTTAAATCTTAAGTCTTCAAAAATAAAAAACCTTACTATTTAATAGTACTAATTTTCTGTTAAAGAATAGAATACCTGTTAGTGGCAACCACAACCAGAATTACATTTTTTACTTTTTTTAGAAGGAAAAATATATTTCTTCAATAAAAAGGCTACGGATACAATAACTAAAGAATAAGCGAATATTTCTTGCATTAATTTAAAATTTGATAAGTAAATAGAGCAGACACATAAGCTAAAAATGCCATACCAAAAAGTTGTATTAAAGGCCATTTCCAGGTTTTAGTTTCTCTTTTAACAATAGCCAAAGTTGCCATACACTGCATTGCAAACGCATAAAAAACCATTAAAGACATACCTACAGGAAAATTAAAACGCTTTTTACCAGTTTCTGGATTTACTTCCGAAGCCATTTTTTCTTTTATTGTAGATGTATCTTCATCATCTGCCTCTACACTATAAATTGTAGCTAATGTACCTACAAACACTTCTCTTGCTGCAAAAGATGTAATTAATGCAATTCCTATTTTCCAATCGTAACCCAGAGGTTTTATTACTGGCTCTATTGTTTTTCCTAAAATACCTATGTAAGAATTTTCTAATTTTGCAGAGGCTATTTTTTGTTGTAATTCTGCATCTGTAATATTCTTATTTGCAACATTTTCTATTGTATTTTTTTCTGCATTTTTATATGCAGATGGCCCATTAGATGCTAAAAACCATAAAACAATAGACAACGCCAAAATAATTTTTCCAGCCTCTAAAACAAAGGATTTTGTTTTTTCTAAAACTTCATAAAACACATTTTTTACAGAAGGCAATTTGTAATTTGGCATTTCTGCCACAAAAAACGATTTTGATTTTACATCTAATGTTTTATGCAAAATATAGGCTGCTAAAATTGCCGTAAAAAAGCCTAAACCATATAAAGAAAGTAATACCAAACCCTGCAAGTTTAAAAAACCAAATACATTAGTGTTTGGTATAATTAAAGCTATTAAAATTGCATACACTGGTAGTCTAGCAGAACATGTTGTAAATGGTGTTACTAAAATAGTTATCAACCTTTCTTTCCAACTAGAAATGGTTCTTGTAGCCATAATTGCAGGAATTGCACATGCGGTTCCGGATATTAACGGAATTACACTTTTACCATTCATACCAAAACGACGCATAATTTTATCCATTAAAAAAACAACCCTACTCATGTAGCCTGTTTCTTCTAAAACAGCTATAAATAAAAATAAAATAGCAATTTGCGGTATAAAAATAATAACTCCTCCAATACCTGGTATAATTCCTTCTGTTAGCAAATCTGTAAAAACACCTTCTGGCAAGCTACTTTTTGCAAAATCTGCTATTTGTGCAAAAGTGCTATCTATAAAATCCATAGGTAAAGAAGCCCAATCAAAAACAGACTGAAAGATAACTAGCAATAGAAATACAAAAAACACATAACCAAATATTTTATGTGTAAATACTTTATCTAGTTTACTTCTTAAATCTGTTGCTTTGCTTTTATCAACTATATACGTTTTTTTTAAAATTTTATTAATTTCTTGATAACGGTATATTGTTTCTTTATGTTGATACTTTTTTAACTTAGAAGTATCTTGTTTAAATGCAATTAGTTTTTTCTTTTCTTCTGTTGTTATGGCCTCTGGATAACTATTTTGTGTTACCATCAACCATAATTCGTACAAAGAATAACTAGTACTAATTTCTTTTAACTTTGTAAAATAATCTGGATCTATTTGATGATTAATTCCGCATAAAGGCGATGCTTTTGCAGCAACATGACATCTAATAATTGCTTCTTTAACTTGTTCTATGCCTTCATTTTTTCTGGCACTTATTAAAACAATTTCTGTGTTTAGTTCTTTTTTTAGTAGTGATAAATCAATAGAAATTCCCTTTTTAGCCATTTGGTCAACCATATTTATTGCCAAAACTGTAGGTACTTCTAAATCTTTTATTTGAGAAAAAAGCAATAAATTTCTCTTTAAATTCTCTACATCTGCAACTACTAAAATTACATCTGGAGACTCTTTAATATCTTTTTTTAATAATGTTTTTAAAACAATACTTTCATCTAAAGACGTAGGATTTATACTATACGTACCCGGTAAATCGGTAACAACAGCATTTTGAGTTGCAGATAGTTTACAAATTCCTTGTTTTTTATCTACTGTTATTCCTGGGTAATTTCCTACCTTTTGATTTAAACCTGTAAGCTGATTAAAAAGTGAGGTTTTTCCTGTATTAGGATTACCTATTAAAGCAACCTTTATATCATTGTTAGACATGTATTGTTAACTTTTTAGAATTTTAATTTTAGCCGCAGTTTCTTTTCTAATTGCTAAGTGGCTACCATTTACACAAATATATAATGGATCTTTTAGCGGTGCCACCTGAACCAATTCTACTTCGGCTCCTGGTAAACAACCCATTTCTAATAATTTTAAAGGAATATTATCTAAAGATTCTTCAGAAATGTATCCTACTTCTCCAATATGTAAAGATGCTATTGTGCTCAATGAATTTAATTTGAAACGCAAAGATAGGCATTTAGAATAATTCTAAACAACTTATTTACCGGCATATTCCTCTTTAAGTACTGCAATATCTTCTTTTAACTTTTTAATATCATCTATTTCTGTACCGTCGTAATAGCCTCTAATACGTCTTTCTTTATCTACTAAAACAAATTGTTCTGTGTGTATAAAATCATTTTCTCCTCCATCTCCTTCATCTAAAACAGCAAAATAACTTTTTCTTGCTAAATCGTAAATGTGCTTTTTATCTCCTGTTGTAACATTCCATTTTTTATCTATAACTCCTTTTCTGTTAGCATACTCTTTTAAAACAGAAACGCTGTCTATAGTTGGGGTTACAGAATGAGACAAAAATAAAATATCATTATCATTCTTATAAAAATCTTGCAGTTCAGACATGTTGTATGCCATAGCAATACAAATTGTTTGACATCGGGTAAAGAAAAAATCAGCAATATAAATTTTGTTTTCGTAGTTTTTATTAGTGATGATTTCTCCATTCTGATTTATCAACTTAAAATCTGCAATTGTATGATTTTTTTGAATATGCAACATACTAGCATCTACCAAACGAGGATTTACATCTATAGGATTGTAAATTTTTAAACGATTGTCTACTTTTAATAAATAGTAAAATACAGGAAGGGTTATTACAGAAAACACTCCTAAAAAAATAAGTGTTGGAATAGATTTTTTAAAAAACTTTAACTCCATAATCATCGTTTATAACTGCAAATTTACGACTTAAAAAACCCTAAAGAAAACAAACAAAAGCAAATAGTATTTAAAATCTTTGTTAAAATAAAAAATCAAGTTCTATTTGTTCTTTTAATCCTCTCTTTAAAAACGTACATTTGTGCGTTTTTAAATTAAGATTTAACACCGAATGGAAATATTAATAAAAGCATCACAATTTATTTTAAGTTTATCTTTATTAATTGTTTTGCACGAATTGGGTCATTTTGTACCTGCGAAATTATTTAAAACTAGAGTAGAAAAATTTTACCTTTTCTTTGACTATAAATTCTCTATTTTTAAGAAAAAGATTGGAGAAACTGTATACGGTATTGGTTGGATTCCTTTAGGAGGATATGTAAAAATATCTGGTATGATTGATGAAAGCATGGATACAGAACAAATGAAACAACCTGCACAACCCTGGGAATTTCGTTCTAAACCTGCGTGGCAACGTTTAATTATTATGCTTGGTGGAGTTTTTGTAAACTTTGTTTTAGGTATTTTTATATACATAATGTTAATGTGGGGCTACGGAGAAGAGTTTTTACCAAACCAAAACGTTAAAGATGGTATTTGGGCACAAGATTCTTTAGCGATGAATATTGGGTTAAAAACTGGTGATAAAATTTTAACGGTAGACGGAGAACCTATAAAAAAATTCTCTAGCTTGTCTTTAGAATTTATAAACGGAACAAAATACCAAGTAGAAAGAAACGGAAAAGTTTTAGATAAAGAGATTCCCGAAAACTTTATTTCTCAATTAATGGATAGAGGTAAAGAAGCTGGTGCATTTTTATACCCAAGATACCCGTTTGCAATTGCCGGTTTTTCTGAAGGATCTATTAATACTACAACAGATTTACAACCTAAAGATATTATAGTTGCTATTAACGGAACTCCAATAAAATATTTTGACGAAGCTGAAGCAATTTTAACACCACTAAAAAACCAAGATGCTACACTTACTATAAAAAGAGGAGAAACTACAAAACAAGTAGCTGTTAAAATATCTGAAGAAGGGAAAATAGGTGTAGAATTTGGTCAATTAGGTTTTAGAGATTTAGAAAAATTAGGATACTATAATTTAGCTAACATAGAGTACTCTTTTGCAGAGGCAATACCTGCTGGTTGGAATAAATCTTGGAAAACACTTACAGATTACATGAAACAACTTAAGAAAATTTTTAACCCTAGCACAGGGGCTTACAAAGGTTTAGGTGGTTTTATTTCTATTGGAAGTATTTTTCCTGATGAGTGGAGCGCACAATCTTTTTGGTCTATAACCGCTTATTTATCTATTATGCTAGGTTTTATGAACCTTTTACCAATACCTGCCTTAGACGGTGGACATGTTATTTTTACACTTTGGGAAATGATAACTGGTAAAAAACCTGGAGATAAATTTTTAGAATATGCGCAAGTAGTTGGTTTTGTTCTTTTACTAACCTTACTTGTATTTGCCAATGGTAACGATATATTTAGGCTATTTAAATAGATTTAATTAGTTCTAAAAAAAGCAAAAGCCTCACTATTATAGTGAGGCTTTTTTTTTAAAACCTTAAGGATAAATTAATAAAAGAAAACCAAGTATACTCAGCATTACAGTTATCGCATGCATATGCTTTTGAACCTGGTATTAATTTAATTAAGATCCTCCTTTTCATTCTATGCCTAGACATAGATTTACATCTTGGACAAGCTTTCATACTTAATATGTTTGTTTAACATATGCAATATACTAAAAATCAAACAAATAACGCCTTTTATTTAAACATATTCTACTAACTATCAGCTATTTGTTTATCTTTAGTATTAACAATTTCGTCTTCATTATTAATGATTCATTCATTTTTTACTTACCAAATCTCTAAAATATTAACAAACCAATATAAATTAATTGAGTTTTATTTTATAGAAACTTGTAGTAATCAGACAAATAAAAAACCATAAATTCTTAAGACATTTTTCATCAAATCCATAAAAAAAGCCATCATTTTAATGATGGCTTTTTTTATAGTTTATTGAGTTATTAAACTTTCAAGGATTTCCCTTTTTGTTTT
>CALHCK010000070.1 GCA_937936695.1 uncultured Polaribacter sp. | reverse complement strand
ATTTTTTCCTTCAGGAATGTCTGCCGTAAAACTTTGTTCTCCAGTAAAACCAATTAATCCAAATTGGATATTGTCAACAGGACTATCATCATTAAAAACTAAAGTACCACTCCCATTTCTAGAGATATCTCTTAGATCGTTAGTTGTTTTGTTTTCCGAGTTAATTAAATAAACTCTAACATCTGGTCCGAAAGCTGTACTAAAATTTTCATCAAAATTTAAAGTAAAACTATTATTAGTATTTAAAGTAACAGCAACACCGCCACTAATATTATAACGTCTTATAGAATTATTATTTCCAAAATTGCTAGCATCTTCTGTGCACTGAGCATTTACAAAAGAAAAAGTTAAAGCAAAGATAAATGTAAGTAAAAGTGTTTTCATTATTTTGTATTTATAAACATATTCATAATTTCAGGGATATTAACAATATCCTCATATACATCTATGTCGTTTTTAATCTCTAATAATTTCACTTTTTTATCAAATAAATTTTCTAAAGTATCTTTTCTAACAGATTCTGTTCCCCAAGCTTTGTCTTTAAAAATTTTTTCGTGTAAATAGTTCATCCCTAAAAGGTAATAACCACCGTCTTCTGCAGGACCTATAACTACATCATTTGTATTTAAAAGTTCAAAAGATTTTTCAATATCATTAGCTGTTAAATCATATAAATCGCTACCTACAATAATAATTTTCTCATAACCTTTATCAAAGCCTTCTTTAAAAGCATTCCTCATTCGTATGCCTAAATCATCTCCTTGTTGTAAATGCTTTTTAAAAGTAGACGGATTCCAAATATCATTTTCTCTAATTTTTACTGAATAATAAACCGCTCTATCGGTGTTTACTTCTAATGCAACATCTTTAGTTTTCTGTAGTAAAAATTGATAAATATCTAAAGCTGTTTTATTTCCTACAGTTTTAGCTAAACGCGTTTTTACTTTACCAAGTTCTGGGTTTCTAGTAAATATTAGTAATAAATGTTTTGCCATTTTGGTTAATGTATCTTAATTATTAATTTAAGATTAACAACATCCTCCACCATCATAATGGAATGTAGATTCAGAGAAATAAATATCATCTCTACCTAAACTTTGTAAGGCTGCAGCTGTTTTATCACAAATAGCTAATGGTTGATTTTTTAATAAAGTATGACCTTTTCCATCATCAAAATAATCTTCGTCTCCATAATAAATAGCAGCTTTACCAGTAAAAATACAAGGACCATCTTCTGGCATTGGATCTTTTATAGCAGCTACTTCAATAGATTCTATATAAATTAACTCTTCTGTAGGGTAATTTTTAGGGTCTAAAATTCTGTATGGTTTTCTAGCTCTAATTTCTATGGTACCAAAGCCAGCATCTGTTAAAGCTTTAACATAATCTGCAATAGATAAACTACCACTTAAACACAAGGCACGTAAACGTTCATCGTTACGTAACTCATCATTCATTTCTTGTTCGCAAGTAGGGTCACTCATTACTAAACGTCCATGAGGTTTTAAAACCCTGTACATTTCAGCAATGGCTTTTTTTAAATCGTCAGATTTAAAAATGTTGAATAAACAGTTTTGCGCAGCTACATCAATAGAATTGTCTTCTACTGGTAAATTCATAGCATCTCCTTTTCTTAAATCTACAAAGTCACTTTTAAACCAATCGTTTTGTTCTTCTGCAATTTCAAAGTTTTTACGCGATGCTTCTAGCATTTCATCAACAACATCTAAACCAATAACTCCTCCTTTATTTCTATTAAAGTAAGCAAACTGAAGCAACTCCATTCCTCCACCAACACCAACATAAAGCATTTTAGGATTGTTAGTTAAATCTCTAGCATGCACAGTAGAACCACAACCGTAGTTCATTTCTTGCATAATTCTAGGTATTTTTAAACCAGGTAATTCCCAAATAGGATTTGTTGTACAGCATAGGCCAACGTCTGGTGTTAAAGCTGCTTCTTTATATACGTTGTGTGTTGTGTCTAAATAACTCATAATTAGATTGTATTTTTATAGGGCAATAGCCCACAATTTTAATAAATAAATAGGGTTTTTCTTGTAAGAAAATAGTAAATAATAGTGGTGTTATATGTATAAAGGAGACCCTTTATTAAAGTAACATAGTGCGTAAAGAGATTCTTTTTGAATGTTTACGTGTAATAATAGAGGTGTGTTAATAAAGATAAAACGTTGTAATAATTGTTTTATTTTTATTGATAAAATGTTGAAACTATTTAAAATTGATACAATATCATTTTTAGAATCAATATCATTAAGCAATTCTAAAACACAAATTTGTTTGTTTTCTTTAGTAACTTTTGATGTTATTGCCTTACGTAAACGTGCTGTTTGCCATGGTAAGTGTAAAAAAGACTTTTTGTTAAAATATTCTTTTTTAATACCCATTAAATAAATACCACCATCTTTAGAAGGACCAATAACAATTTGTTTTTTTGTTAGTTGCTTTAAAGCTGTTAGTAAATGTTTTGTTTTTAAATG
>CALHCK010000069.1 GCA_937936695.1 uncultured Polaribacter sp. | reverse complement strand
TTATACTCGTCATGTTGTCTTTTTTTTAGGATAAACTCCCCTTCAAAGTTATGACTGTATCCTGTAAAAGCTCTTGCGGCTTCTTTAATATCTGTTTCTGTGTATTGATCTTGTCCTAGTGTAAAAAGTTCCATTAATTCTCTAGCAAAATTTTCATTAGGACTCTGTTTTTTGTTTTGCTTATTATTTAAGTAATTAAGCATTGCAGCTTCTTTAGAGATAGTTTTGGTAAAGTTTTTAAAATTACCTAAAGCATTTTTTCTAAGAGCGTTGTTGTAATTTTGTACATAACGAATATTTCTATTTTCACAAACAAAATGATTTGCCCAAAATAGGGTCATTTTTTCTCTTAGTAATTCAGAAGGATTTTTTAGTCTTTGAAACCAAGCTGTAGAAAATTGATTGATTTTTTTTCTGCTTATTTTTTGGAGTTCTCTTCTCTTTTTTTTGTCTTTTTTAATTTCTGAAGTTACAGTATCTAAATAAGAAATATCTACAGTTAAGGCTGTTGTTTTTTTAGAATCTTTAAACAATTCGTTTACAATTTCTTTTTTAGACTTTTTAGAAAGTCGCTCTAGTTCTTTTGGAGTAATTCCAAAACCAATTCTATTGTATAAATGTTGTATGTGTGCTAATTTCATATTCTTTAGACTGTAAGAACTAAAGATAGTTTAATTAGAATTTAAATTTTTATGAATCTTATAATTTTACAAGCAAAATGTAATGTAAAAATAAAAAATCTTGAACCTAAAGGCTCAAGATTTTTATCATCAAAAATAAAACTAAAACTAATATGAAATTTTTTATATCATTAATTTACTCTTTCAACAGTAACCTCTATAAGGTTGTAACCACCTCTTTCTTCTTCGTTTTGTGTAACACCAGCTTCTGAAGAAATTACTCCTTTACCAAACTGTACATCGTCTAAAGATGTTACTCTTCTTACATTTTTATTAGCATCTTCTGCTACAGATGCATTACCTCTCATTGGTTGTCCGTTTCCTAAACCAACTACCTGATCTACTTCTGTACCAGAATCGTATAAATAATTCTTGTTAATAGTAAAACTTGTTTTAGCAGTACCATCTTCATTAAAAAGTTCAATACCTTTTTGATTGTTAGAAATAAACCAGTCGTTAGAAGAAATAAACATAGTAGCAAAATTTAATCTGTCTCCTGCTTTTGCTTTAATCTCAAAAGTCATTTCTTGTCCAGGAGCTGCAGGATTATCACCTTTATATGCAGTAACATTTTCTAATGCATTTAAATAATTAAAAGCCTTGGTATTATCTCCATCTTCAGCTAATTCTTTTAATCCGTTATCTGTAGTTATTGGAGTGTCTTTTATAAATAGAGGAGATTGTTCTCCTTGATGAACATAAGCAACTGCAGGAGATAAAACAGACCAAGAAGAAGATAATCTTAAAGGAGCGTTTTTAGAACCTTTTGCAGTAAACCAATTGTATACAGCTTCTGGAGATCCGTCTTCGGCTAAACTTTCAAAACCATTTGCCTTTAAAGGAGCTCCAACCTCGTACAATGCGTTGTCTAAAGTGTGAACAACTAAAATACCAGGAGTAATAAAACCAGGATTGTGTACGCTTTCTCTATTTGCTTTTGTAATTTTTAAAGTAAAATATTTTGTGTTTGCATCATAAGAGAGTGAAGCTGTTTCGTAATTTGCTACATTTCTAGCTGTTTTTCTAACAATATTGTTGCTATCTGCAGGTCCTGTGTTAGGGCTTGTTTGATTTGGAGCGGTATATATTGTTGTAGGAAAGTTTGCTAAAAAATCTTCGTTTTCTTCTGATCCAGCATCATATACACCTAATCTATCTGTGATGTCTCCTGTAATTGGTGTATCTCCGTTCCATAATTTAATACCTCTAGAATCTGTTCCAAAAAACCAGTCGTTACTTTGTGCAAACATATTTGCAAAACTTAAATAAGTACCTTTAGTTGCCTTAAAATTTACTTCAAAAGATTCACCTGTTTCAGTAAGAGGTGTAGTGTCACCAATTTTTTTAACATTTAAATAATTGATAGCATTTTTAAGAGTTAGCTTAAATGTTGTTGTAGGTACATTTTCTTGTAATTCGTTTTCAGAAGAGATGTTCTCATTATTATCACAAGAAGATAAACCTAACATAGCTAAGGTTGCTAAAGATAAAATTGTTTTTTTCATTTTACTTAATTTAAAATTATTTTGTTTTTTAATTTTTTTAAAACTTTTATGCTTCATTAGTGTTTGGTTTTCTGTGTAGATTACAGAGAATTCCATGCAATAAGTTGAGAAGGAAAAAAGACGCATTGAAAGGGATTAAAGATAAAATAAAAAAGAAAAATTACCTTTAACATACTTAAAACAAGGGGTAAGAATGATTGAGTATTTGTTAAAAAGGAAAAAAAGAGGTTAAAAAGGAATTCTTTTTTTGAAAAATTTATTTTTATTGACCTCTTTTAGTAAGTTTTTAGATAAGGAGCTGAAAAAGTTTTATTTTTTTGAAATTTTATCTGTGTTTTATCATTTTTTAGTGGTGCTAAATTTACAAATCAAATTTAATTCCTTGCGCAAGTGGTAAGTCAGATGTGTAATTTATAGTATTGGTTTGTCTTCTCATGTAAACTTTCCATGCATCTGAGCCAGATTCTCTTCCTCCTCCTGTTTCTTTTTCGCCTCCAAAAGCACCACCAATTTCTGCGCCAGAAGTACCAATGTTTACGTTGGCAATTCCGCAATCAGAACCAGAAACAGATAAAAAAGTTTCTGCTTCTTGTAAATTATTTGTCATAATTGCAGATGATAAACCTTGTGCTACTCCATTTTGTATTTCAATAGCATTTGTTACATCTCCAGAGTATTTTAATAAATATAAAATAGGAGCAAAAGTTTCTGTTTGCACAATTTTAAAAGAATTTTCAGCTTCAACAATAGCAGGTTTTACATAGCAACCAGATTCATAACCTTTGCCTTTTAACACGCCACCATTAATAATAATAGTTCCTCCTTCGTGTACAACTTTATTCAAAGCTTCAGTATATAATTGTACAGCATTGTTATCAATTAAAGGGCCTATATGATTATTTTGATCTAGAGGATTTCCTATTTTTAATTGTTTATATGCCTTTATTAAAGATTCTTTTACTTGATTGTAAATAGATTCGTGAATTATTAATCTTCTTGTAGAAGTACATCTTTGTCCTGCTGTACCCACTGCACCAAAAACAGCTCCAATAACTGTCATTTTAATATCTGCGTCGGGTGTTACTATAATAGCATTATTGCCGCCTAATTCTAATAAGTATTTTCCTAAACGAGCGGCTACTTTTTTAGCAACAATTTTACCCATTTTTGTAGATCCTGTAGCAGATACTAAAGGTATTCTAGTGTCTTCTGCAATAAATTCTCCAACAGATGCGTCTCCATTTATAAGACAAGATATCCCTTCAGGTAAATTATTTTCAGCTAAAACTTCTGTAATAATATGCTGACAAGCAATACCACATAGAGGAGTTTTTTCTGAAGGTTTCCATACGCAAACATTACCACAAACCCAAGCTAAAGCAGTGTTCCAAGCCCAAACTGCTACAGGAAAATTAAAAGCAGAGATAATTCCTACAATTCCTAAAGAATGATATTGTTCATACATTCTATGTCCAGGTCTTTCAGAATGCATTGTTAAACCATGTAGTTGACGAGATAAACCTACTGCAAAGTCACAGATGTCTATCATTTCTTGTACTTCTCCTAAGCCTTCTTGATAGCTTTTACCCATTTCATAAGAAACAAGTGTGCCTAAAGCTTCTTTTTTTTTGCGTAGTTTATCTCCAAACTGCCTAATAATTTCACCTCTTAAAGGAGCTGGTTTTGTTTTCCATTCTTTAAAAGCCGAAATAGCAGATGTTATTACTTTTTCGTAATCTTTTTTTGTAGTAACAGTAACCTCTCCTATTAAAAGACCATTAACAGGAGAATAACTTTTTATAATTTTAGTACCAGAAAAACTGTTTTTTCCAGTAGATGTGCCATTATTGTTTTTTTTTAAACCTAAAGTAAGTAGTACTTCTTCTATTTTAAAATCGGTCATTAAGCAGCTTCGTTTTTATATGTTATAATAAGAAACGAATTTACAAATAAATAAAATGCAGACCGAAATAGAATTAGGTCATACTAACATTAGATAAATCGCTTAAAGAATAAGAAAGCCATTCTTCAGGTAAAGGACCTAAATTTAATTCTATAGGTTCTGATTTTAATTTCTTTTTGTAGCCTAAACGAGATATTTTAGGAACGCTTAAGTTTACGTTATTTTTTTTGTTGATGCATTTTAATACTTCATTTAAAGAAGTTTTTGTACACAGCACCAAACTATTCATCATAGCATTAGATTCTATTTCTAAAGCATAAAAATCTACATAATAAGTAGGTATATCATCTTTATAAATAACCCACTGTGTATTTTTTTTGTTAGGTATTTCTATTACTTTTTTTGTACCGCTAAGGGTTCTGTAAGTAGTTTTTAAAAATTTCATAGTCTTTTTTTTGCTAAAATAAAAAATATTTACCGTATGAATAAGTTATAAAACTATAATTTTTAGATGATTACTAGTGTTTTTTTTAGTTTAAGGGGGTAATTTTAATGTTAAAAGCGTAAATATTTCAGTTAAATGGTTAAAAAGTATATTTTAAACCTGTGTAAATACCAATGTAATAAGGGGTAAAATTAGCAGAGTTGTTATTAAAAGTGTTTACTTGTGTTTTAAACATTGGGTTTAGGTTTAACAATACTTTTTTAGTGAAAGAGAAGTTGAAATCGAAACCAAAATTTCCGCTAAAATTTACAGTATTTAAGTTGTTTGCACTAGCCATTTCAGTTATAGATTGCGCGCTAATATCTATTTCATTTTCGTTTAAAAATAAAGAGCTAAAACCTACTACAATTTGTGTGTTAAATTTTTTAGTATTTATAAAACTATATTTAACCTCTACCGGTATTTCTATGTAGCCAAATACTTGTTCTAAGTTTCCGTTAAATTCTTTGTTTTCCCTAAAAATGTCATTTTCTATTTGTTCTGAATCTAAAGTACTTAATGAATTATTTTCATTAAAATTAATAGACTGTACTCCGTTTAAGGCAGCTATTGCAGAAAATTGATTGCTTCTAAAACCAATTTCTTGTTGATGAACTCCTGATTGAATGGTCCAATTTTCAGCTAGTTTGTACTCAATTTGTATCCCGAAAGAAAATGAGTTCTTTCCAGATGTGTTTTCTGATGCAGTATTGTTAAAAGAGTTAGAATTTAAAACACCAATCATAGGCGCAATTGCCCATTTTTTGTTATTTTTTTTAACTAATAAAGTGCTGTCCTTTTTAGCTAGATAAGTACGAATATCAATTTTTTTAGAAATTCTACTACTGTCCTTTTTTAATAATGTAATAGTGTCTTTTTCTACTATTTTAGGAATGTCTTTTTTTGTGTGTTTGTGTGTTTTGTTAGAAGATGTTTCAGCTAAAAAAGTCTTTTCTATACTGTTTTTTTTGATGAATAATCTTTTGTTTTTCTTTTTTGTAGTGTTACTTACAGGTGTTATTTTTTCTTCTTTTTTAGCAATAATAGTTTTGTTTTCTATACTGTTTTTTTGTTTTGTAATAGAGTCTATTTTATTAACAGTTGTTTTTTGTGTTTTAATATCTGTTATAATTACAGGTAGTTTAGAGGTTTTATCTTGAAAAGGAAATAATAAAAAGCCAAGAATAAGTAATGCAGCAATACCACTATAATACCACCAAAAAGGAATTATTCTGCGTTTTTTCTTCTGAAGTTTAGATTCAATATTATTCCAAACTCTTTTATTTGGAGTTGCTTCCAAATTTTTAAGCTTTTCTTGAAATAATCTGTCTATTTTCTTTTGATCCATTAATTGTACTTTTCTATTTTTTCAGAATAATTTTCTAGCTTTTCTTTTAAAATTTTTCTGGCTCTAGATAAATTAGATTTAGAAGTGCCTTCAGATATTTTTAATAAATCCGCTATTTCTTTGTGCGAATAATTGTCTAATACATACAAGTTAAAAACCAATCTGTACCTATCTGGTAATTGCTGAATAAAGTTTAGTAAAACATCAATATTAAAACGTGTGTCATTTAAATCTATTTCCTCAATTTCATCTTCTATAGATGGTTCTTTTAATATTTGTAAAGGAGATTTTTTCCTATATTTCTGTATCGCTGTATTTATGGTAATTCTTTTTATCCATCCTTCAAAAGAACCTTTATACTTGTATTGTTTAATTTTATTAAATATTACTATAAAACTATCTTGCAAAGTGTCTTCAGCATCTTCGTAGTTTCTAGAATATTTTAAACACAACACAAAAAGTGTATCTGCGTATAATTGATACAATTCTGATTGTGCAGCCAGCTCTTGCTGACAACATTTTGTTATGAGTTCTTTTAGTTTGATGTTTTTTTGTTTTCGGAATAGTTATTTCTTAATTATTGTTATTTTTTACTATAGCGTTAACAAAAACATTAATCATTTGTACGATCATAAAATAGTATAGGGCTATTATTTATACAAGTAACTTTTAAAGGCTTACTTAATATATTACAAACAGATAATACTCCCCATTTTTTATTAAATTCATTTTCTTTTTTAGTGTATTCTTTTACTTTATTTAAAAAGTTAACGGTATCTATTTTTTTAGAATAAGGTAAAAACCCTTGAGGTCCACCACATGCTTGAGCACCAAAAGCTGTAAAAGTCCAATCTTTTTCATTTGTACAGGTTTTACTGTATGCTAAATTTTCAATTTCATGAAACAAATCTATTAAATTTTGATGTTCTATTTCTTGTTTAGTAAATACCCTT
>CALHCK010000068.1 GCA_937936695.1 uncultured Polaribacter sp. | reverse complement strand
TGTCTGTAATAAAATGAATATTGTTTTTGTATCTAAAACGTTTTTTGTTAGTTAAATCTAATATTGCTCCTGCAGAACCGTAAGCGTAAAGAAAATTAAGCCAAAACATGCTAGATATCTTTCTGTCAAAACTAAATTCTTTTTTCAAAGAATCTTTTAAAACAGTAATTTTAATACTTTTACTAGATCGTATAGGTCTTATAGTTGTTTGTGTTTTATTTATAGGTATTGTGTCGTTGTTAAAAATAATTTTACTCTGTTTGTCGGCAGATATTTTAACTTTAGTTGTTTTACTGTTTAAAATAGTTGCGCAAGAGGTTAATGTTAAAATAAATAATAGAATAGCAATTTTTTTCATGTAATTATATGATTTTTCCGTCTTTCATAGTAAGTGTTCTGTCTGCCATTTCTGCAAGCTCTTTATTGTGGGTAACTAAAACAAAAGTTTGTCCAAACTCATCTCTTAGTTTAAAAAATAATTCATGTAAATTTTTGGCAGATTCACTATCTAGGTTACCGCTAGGTTCATCAGCTAAAATAACCGAAGGATTGTTTATTAGTGCTCTAGCAACTGCAACTCTTTGTTGTTCTCCTCCAGATAATTGATTTGGTTTATGATTGATCCTGTGCGATAAACCTAAAAAACCAAGAATTTCTGTAGCTTTTTTTTCTGTTTCTTTTTTTTGTTTTTTTGCGATAAAAGCAGGTATACAAACGTTTTCTAGTGCGGTAAATTCTGGTAATAATTGGTGAAATTGAAAAATAAAACCAATATGTTGATTTCTAAAAGAAGATAGTTCTTTGTCTGATAGTTTTTTTAGAGAAACATTGTTTAGTTCAAGTTCAAAATTTTGATCTTTTAAAGGTTTATCTAGAGTTCCTAAAATTTGAAGTAATGTAGTTTTTCCTGCACCAGACGGACCAATAATTGCAACAACTTCTCCTTTTTTTATATGTAAATCAACTCCTTTTAAAATTTCTACGTCTCCGTAATATTTGTGAATATTTTTACCTTTTATCATTCTTAAAACTTTATAACGAAAGTATAAAAAAGAAATTAGAAATATCTTTTGAAGAGTGTTAATTAATATCGTTTAAATAATTGTTATTTGGGTTTAAAAATGTTTAGCTATCGTTTCAAATTATTAAATATTTTACTAAAAAACCTTTTTTTATAAATTGGGTTACCTGTAATTATTTCTTCTTTAGATTAATAAAATAAGTAATTGTTGAATTTTGTTTTTTAATAAATTATAAAATAGTATTCCTTTTTTTTAATAAATCACAAAATAGTTGTAATTAAATTACTATAATCTTAAATATTTGTTTTAAAGACCTTAAAATTAGTAACTATGTATAGTTTTAATTTCTGAATTTGTATTTTTGTTTCCGTTCAAAAAAGCGATAAACAATGAATTTACACGAATATCAAGGAAAAGAAATATTAAATAGTTTTGGCGTTAGAATTCAAAGAGGAATTGTAGCAAGTACTCCAGACGAAGCAGTTGCTGCTGCAAAAAAACTTACAGAAGAGACTGGTACAGGTTGGCATGTTATTAAGGCACAAGTACACGCTGGTGGTCGTGGTAAAGGTGGTGGTGTTAAGTTGGCTAAAAACTTAGATGAAGTAAAAAGTATTTCTGATGATATTTTAGGAATGATGCTAGTTACACCTCAAACTTCTGCAGAAGGTAAATTAGTTAACCAAGTTTTAATTGCTGAAGATGTATATTATCCTGGTGATGAAGAACCAGACGAATATTATATGTATGTTTTATTAAATAGAGCTACAGGTAAAAATATGATTATGTATTCTACAGAAGGTGGAATGGATATTGAAACAGTTGCAGAAGAAACTCCGCATTTAATTTTTACAGAAGAAATAGATCCGTTATTAGGAATCATGCCTTTTCAAGCACGTAAAGTTGCTTTTAATTTAGGGTTATCTGGTGTTGCATTTAAAGAAATGACAAAATTTGTTACTGCTTTATATACAGCTTACATTAAGTCTGATTCTTCTATGTTTGAGATTAACCCTGTGTTAAAAACATCTGATTCTAAAATTATGGCAGTAGATGCTAAAGTTTCTTTAGATGAAAATGCTTTATACAGACATAAAGATTATGCAGCAATGCGTGATTTACGTGAAGAGAATCCTATTGAAGTAGAAGCTAAAGCTGCAGGTTTAAATTATGTTGATTTAGATGGAAATGTTGGATGTATGGTTAACGGTGCTGGTTTAGCAATGGGAACAATGGATTTAATTAAAGAATCTGGAGGAGAGCCAGCAAACTTTTTAGATGTTGGTGGTACTGCAGATGCTGCAAGAGTAGAAACTGCATTTGGTATTATATTAAAAGACCCAGAGGTAAAAGCAATTTTAGTAAACATTTTTGGAGGTATTGTACGTTGTGATAGAGTTGCGCAAGGTGTTGTAGATGCTTACAAAAATATGGGAGATAAAATTACAGTACCAATTATTTGTAGATTACAAGGTACTAATGCTAAAGAAGCTAAACAATTGATTGATAATTCTGGAATGGAAATTATTTCAGCAACAGAATTTCAAGAAGCAGCAGATAAAGTGCAAGAAGTTTTAGGAGCTTAGTAGTTCTAAATTTAAATATATTTTTAAAAACACCTTATTTTTATAAGGTGTTTTTTTTGTTTTCAATTATTATTGAGGCAATGTCTTTTTTTTTGTTATTAAAATGTATTTCTAAATATATTTTAAATTTTTACGAAAAGCCTTGTGGGGTAAGGTGTTTTTTGTTTTTAATAATGGGTTTTATACTGTAGTTATAGTTGTTTGTGAATAATTGTTGTTTTTATTATAAATTCATTTTTTTAACTTTTTTATTTTGTTTTTTTTGATTTTTTAATATAAAAATTGCTATGAATCAGGTTAGTACAGGATGCACTGGGTTTTTGTCAATTATATATTTGATAAAATATTAACTAAATTAAAATGAAAATGAAAAATTTTAACATTAAAAATGGGTTGTTACTAACTATGGCAACTTTTGGAGTCTTAACTTCTTGTCAGCAAGAAAATGACGAATTGTTTACTCAGGAAAAAGCTTCTTATCAAAATGAAATTTTAGAAAAAGGAACCTGTGATACAAACGAATTTGTACCTATAGATGCTATAACAGGTACAGATTTTAACGCAAAAATTAGTACAAAAATTGATGATAGGAGTTGTTCTTATGATTATTTTCAATCAGGAAGTTATGGTGTCTATAGATTAGATGCAAATGATAATAATACGGGATTACAAGTTAGGATGGAGCGTTATACTCCAACAGTGCAATACTCATCAACAGGTTCTATAAATATTGCAGGAACCGTAAGGATTTTAGAAGCAGGTAATACAGATTCTTCTAGGGCAACACATTCACCAAATAATATGAGAGATAATAATGGTTCTTATTTTGCTCAGGTTAAGGGTAGTAATACTTTAAATACAGGAAGTCCAGATCCTGCAATTATGTTATTTATAGCTAAACCTGAAAGAGGAGATAGGTTTGATAGAGGTAGAGATGAAACAGTTGTAGGAGGTGGGGCTGTAATAACAGATTCTGCAGGTAATGCAAGAAGATTTAAAATATATGCAGAATTTATAAGAAAGCGTGGTGGTTCTGGTCCAGATGAAAGAAGATTAATATTTATTACAACTGTTAATAGAAATACAGATTTTGATGTATCTATAACATCTAGGTTTGAGTCTAATAATAATCATTATATAGATTATACTATAAATGGTGTTTCTGCTACACATAAAGTGTCAAAGCAAAATACAAATGGAGATAATGTAGTGCCAACAAATACAAAAATACGTATGGGTGCTTATAGATGTAGAGGAGGAAAGGCAAATATTAGGTGGAAAAACGATTTAACAAGAACAAGTAGTAATTAATTTTTTTAAAAGTTAAAAATTGAAAAGCTCAAAACAAAATTTTGTTTTGGGCTTTTTTGTGTTTAATAAAATTATGTGTTCGGTTATTAAAAACGATGTTTTTAATATAAGTTGATTTTATGATTGATATTAATTTTTAGTATAAAGTAATAGCTTCTTATTGTATCAAAATTTATTTATTTAAATGATGTTTTTACTTGGTATTTTGTGGTTCTTAATTATATTGATATTTTTTTTGTTTATGTGTGTTTTTTATGTGTTTAATTACGTTAAATGTATTTTTTTAACATAAATTAGTGTTAATACAGGATAGTGCAGGATAATTTTATTTAAAATCACCACTATCTTTCGAAAAATAAACATAACTAAATTAACTAAAACATGAAGAATATTAACATTAAAATAGGGGTGCTTTCTATGATTGTGTCTTTAGGTGTCTTAACCTC
>CALHCK010000067.1 GCA_937936695.1 uncultured Polaribacter sp. | reverse complement strand
TCTATACCTGATGTTTTGTGTACTTGAGTTTTGTTAATGTCGTTTCCTCCAGGTACAATATCTGTAAATCTATAAATTCTTTTACCTGCGGCATTTTGTCCACAAGTCATAAGTTGTGTAGATGCAGTGTCTTCTTGTTTTTTTAATTGTAAAGAATTGTCTTCGTTTAATACGTTTTCATCGTTAGTACAAGAAACTGTAGTTGCTAGTATTGCTGCTAAACTAAGGTTTAGGATTTTGTTAGTTACTTTAGTCATGTAAGTAAATTTAGTTAATTGTTAATTGTGTGTTAACATATTGTTAAATACAAAACTATAGTGTTATGCAATATTAACTATCCTGCACTATTCTGTTTTTGGATAATTTTGTGTATTTATAAGTTAATTTTAAACACTTTGACCCCTTTATGTGTTTTATATTGTTCTTTTATTGTTGGTTATTGTATTTTTTATTGTGTTTTTTGTTATTTTTTTTATTTGTTTTTTAGGGTAATATGTTTGATTTTTTTTGTTTTAATGTTAATTTAATGTTTTTTTGGTTCATGTCTTTTGAGATATGTGTAGATGTTAAAAAGATAATATTAGATATAGCTGTGCGGGTAATTTATTTGTTAGTAATATGTTTTTTTATTGAATAATGAAGTTTAGTATCTATGTGTGTTTTTAATTTTAGATATGTATTATTACTAAAATAGTGTTAGTGGGTGCTTTTGTGTATATTGATTTTTAGCTATGATGTGGATTTTGATGAAGAATAAGTAATATTTACTTAGAATTTTATTTCTTATTTTTTAATTGTTAAACTCATTAAATTGTTAATTTAAAGTTAAAGTTAAAGGTGTTAGGGTTTGTGAGTGTAATTTTTTTGAGATACTGTTTAATATTGATTAAGTGTAGAGAAACACTGGTTTTAATCAGTTAATTGTAGTTTTTACTATTAATAATACTTTTGTATTTATTTTCTGATTTTGTATGAGAATAAAAGTTTTACATGTTAGTTAAGTAATTGTTTTTGAGTGTTCTATTTTTTTGTTTTAAGTTTTTTTTGAAAAAAAACATTAATTAATTAGTGTTTTTAAAAGCAAGAGAGTACAGGATAATACTTAAACATAATAAACCTAGTTTTAGAGTCTAAAATTAAGTGTAAATGTTTAAAAAATACAATGTCTTATTAATAGCTTTTTTTGCTGTTTTTTTGGTTTCATGTGGTAATAAAGTTTCTGTAGATAATACAATTACTTTTAAAGAATTGTTAGTAGACTCTAAACAAAACCCTAGAGCAGTAGAAAATAGTAGTCCGTTATTTTCTTGGATAGTAAGTGCGTCAGGATTTAATAAATCGCAGACAGCGTATCATATATTGGTTGCTAGTAGTTTGGATAAATTAACAGAGAAAGATGCGGATATATGGGATTCCCAAAAAGTAACAAGCAATCAATCATCTTTTGTTAAATATAAAGGAGGGAAATTAAAAGCATTACAAACCTATTTTTGGAAAGTTAAGATTTGGGACGAAAAAGGAAATGTTTCTAATTGGTCTATACCGCAAGAATATACAATAGGTCTTCTAAATAAAAAAAACTGGGGAGCATCAAAATGGATTACTTTAAATAAAGACACTAGAACATCAGAATATCGTTTTAGAGAATTTAAAAAAGGAAACATGAAAAAAGGTAAAACAGTAAGTGGTTTTGCGGCAAGTTATTTTAGAAATGAATTAAATTTAGATAAAGAAGTAAAAACTGCTGAAGCATATATATGTGGTTTAGGGTATTATGAATTATATTTAAATGGAAGTAAAGTTGGAGATCACGTTTTAGATCCTGCTCCATCTAATTATAATAAACAAGCTTATTATGTAAATTATGATGTTACTGATCAGTTAAAGTCAGGTAAAAATGCTTTTGGTATTGTATTAGGAAATGGTTTCTATGGGCAAAATATTTCTTGGAATAGAGATCCGGAATCAAATAAAAGAGGGGTTTCTTATGGTCCGCCAACTGTACGTTGTTTGATTAAGTTGAATTTTAAAGATGGTACATCTACAGATTTTTATACAGATGAAAATTGGAAGGAAGCAACTGGCCCAATAGTATTTAATAATGTGTACGGAGGAGATACTTATGATGCAAGATTTGAATTGGGAGATTGGACTTCTGTAGGTTATAACGATATTAATTGGGGACAACCAAAAATAGTAAACCCAACCATAAAAAAAATAAGCGCGCAACAAATACCAGCTATCAAAAAAATAAAAGTTTTAGAACCTAAAAAAGTTTTTAAAGGAGCTGATGGTAATTGGGTGGTAGATTTTGGTCAAAACATAGCGGGTTGGGTAAAGTTAAATATAGAAGCTAAAAAAGGACAATTAATAGATGTAATTACTACAGAAGCTTTACTTACTAATGGTAAAGATATTTTTCAAGGATCTACTGGTGGTGGCGCAAATGGTATGGCTCAAGTGTATAAGTATATTGCTAAAGGTATTGGAGTAGAATCTTGGGAACCTAAATTTAGTTACCACGGTTTTAGGTATGCAAAAATAAAAGGAATCAATCGTAAGCCGGATGCTAACATGATTAAGGCTGTTTTGGTTGCTACAGATATTAAAGAGAAAGGGAGTTTTACATCATCTGATGCATTATTAAATAAGATGCATGATATTAGTAAATGGACTATTGTTGATAATATTCATGGTATTCCAGAGGATTGTCCTCATAGAGAAAAATGTGGGTGGTTAGGAGATGCGCATGCATTTTGTGAATATGCTCTTTATAATTATGATATGTATGATTTTTATAAAAAATACATGGAAGATATTAAAACGCAAATGCGACCTAAAAATGGACATAATCATCCTGAAATACAATTTCAAGTTCCTACAATGATTGCACCAGGTAAACGTACATCTACCTACGCGAAGATAGATTGGGGAGTAGCAACAATGTATTTACCATGGTATAATTATTTATATTACGGAGATGATACTATTGTAAAGGATTATTATGAAGAAATGAAAGGGTTAACTAATTTTTATCTTGACTATAAAGGTGAAAACGGTATTATGCAAGATGGTATGGGAGATTGGTGTCCACCTCGTTGGGATAGACGTAAGAATCCATCTGCAATGGAATGTAATCCTATCATTTCTGCAAATGCTTATTTTTATGATGTTCTTGGTATTATGGAGCGTTTTGCTAAAATAAATAAAGATGCAGAATATGAATCTAAGATGAAACAAGAGAAAGAAGCTTTAAAAGAAGCTTTTAATAAAGAATACTTAGTAAATGTCCCAAATACAGATTTTAAATGGTACGGTAGTCAAACAGCAACTGTACAAGCTTTACAGTTTGGAATGGTTTTTGATAATAATATTGATATTGTTTTAAGTGGTTTGGAGCATGATATTACTAAAGTTAAAGGAGGTCATCACTCTACAGGAATACATGGTAATAGGTATATTTACACAGTACTTACTAAGTATGGAAAAGCAGATTTAGCATATCAAATCTTAACAACACCAGATTTTCCGAGTCAAACTTACGTAATGAGTAAGGGTTTTACTACATGGCCAGAGCGTCAGTTTGAATGGGAAAAGTTGGAAGGACCAACAAATTCTTTAAACCACCCTATGCATAGTGGTTTTGCTGCTTATTTTTATGAATCTTTAGGAGGAATAAAGTCAACAACTGAAAAAGTAGGGTATAAAGAATTTATTGTAGATCCAGAGTTTTCAAATAAAATTATAAGTACCAATGTGTCAATCCCTAGTCCTTATGGATTTATAAAAAATGATTGGAATATTAGTGACAAAGTATTATCGATAAATTTAGAAGTGCCATTTAATACAAAAGCTAAATTGGTTTTAAATGAAGATGAATTTAAATCACTAACTATTAATGGAGAGACATTTAACGACTTTAAAGTTGGTAATAAAATAGAGTATGACAGTTTATCTGTAAAACTTGGTTCTGGTAATTATAAAATTACATACATGAAAAAAAAATAATAATCAGCTGTAATTTACACGTTGATATTGAGACGAATACTAAGTTAAGAAAAGGGGAGGTTAACTAAATTACGAACAAATAATAAAATATTTTTTTATTATTTATTAAAAAAACTTGAGTACATGATATTTTTAAAAACAAAAAACATTACAAGAATAGGCTTACTAGCCATTACAGCTTTATTCTTTTTTCAGTGTTCTAATGACACTGTTGATGAAGTTAAAGAGGTAGAAGTAAAGGATACAGTTCCTAAAATAGATGCTAATAAAATTATTTCAATTAATACAGGAGATGTAGCAGGAGAGTTGTATAATTTTTGGTCTACAAGACCAATGATTAATCAAACTAGATTTAG
>CALHCK010000066.1 GCA_937936695.1 uncultured Polaribacter sp. | reverse complement strand
AATAGTATTGCTGCTCTTTGTTGTTGTTTTTCAGTCCAATCTGTTTTGGTTTTATAAAGCAGGTATCTACTTCTAGCTAACAGCTGTTTGAGTGTATCTCCGTTAGTAAAAAGTTGTGGAATATACGTTTCGTTTTTAGTTTTAGCTTCTCTAATTTCTTGATTTTCTCTATCTATAGCTTCGGATCAAGAACAAAAGTTGTGTTTAAGCAAAAATTTGAGTTAATCTAAAAAGGAAGAATTCTATATTTCTCACACTTATAAATTGGGAGCTAAAAGTTTTTATTGTTGCATTAAAAGGTTCTATTTTGCAGAAGCATTGGTACTTCAATTTATAAAATAGTTTAGGATAGATTTGTAATTAACAATTGATGTATTAGCAATTGTATTGAAGTCTTTAAAACAAAGAAGAGTTTAAAAACTAATTCTAGCTTAATAATATTTGGTGATTTAAATTAAACAGCGATAATTTTTTTTAACATAGTAAAAACATTTTTTTCAATATTGTCTACATAACCATCAGCAAAAAAAACATTTTTAATTTCTTTTATTAATGCTTCTTTTTCTGATTGAGTAATATTGTTGTCTAAAATATATTGCTGAATTTTATTTAGACTTTTTTCGTTGGAGTCAATAACAATTTCGTTATGGATTTTATTAAAAATAGTTTCATTTATTCTTGTTAAAATGTAATCTTTTTCTTCTTTTGTTTCTATAAAGTTACAATGTGCAGCATATAATAAAACGTATGCTAGAAACTCTTTTTTGGTCCAGTTACTCATGTTTAATTATTTTTTGTAATTATCATTCCACTCTTTAGGTTGTGGTGTTTTAAGCTTGTTTAAAGATTTTGCAATAAGCATTGATACAGTTGCGTCACCAGTAACATTAACAGTTGTTCTGCACATATCTAAAGGTCTATCAACAGCAAATATTAAGGCTAATCCAATTGGTAATAGATCAGCAGGAAACCCGATAGATTCTAAAACAACAACCAACATAACCATTCCTGCGCTTGGTACAGCAGCGCTACCAATAGAAGCCAATAAGGCAGTAGCTACAATAGTTAATTGATTAGAAAATGTTAAACCTTCTGGCCAAATTACTTGCATTATAAAAACAGCTGCAATTGCTTGGTATAAACTTGTTCCGTCCATATTAATGGTAGCTCCAACAGGTAAAACAAAGCCTGAAACTTCTTTATCTACTCCTAAATGTTCTTCTACCCTTTCCATAGTTACTGGTAGGGTAGCTGCACTAGAGCTTGTTGAAAAAGCTAATAATTGAGCAGGACTTATTTGATTTAAAAACCAAATAGGAGATTTTTTTGTGTAAAAGCTAATTAAAATTAAGTAAAAGCCTATCATTAAAACCAAACCACTAACTACACAAAATGCGTAAGCTAGCAATTTTATAAGAATTTCTACATCATTAAAAGAAACTATAACATTAGCTAATAATGCAAATACCGCATAAGGAGCAAATAACATAATTAAGTCTACCATTTTCATGACAACTTCATTTAATGAGTCAAAAAACAACATTAAAGGCTTTGCTTTGTCCTCAGGAATTAGAAGTAAACAAATCCCTATAAAAATTGCATAAAATATAATTTGTAGCATGCTTGCATTTGCTAAAGCTTCAAAAATATTACTAGGAAATATGTCTACTAAAGCTTGTAATGGAGTTGTATTGTTTTGAGCTGTAGCTTTGGTTAATTTATCTACAACTCCAGAAGAGTTTTCATATTTTTGTTTTATTTTTTCTATGGTAGCTTTTTGCATACCAACACCTGGTTTCACAAAATTTACAATCCCTAAACCAATAATTATAGCTACTAATGTTGTAGTCATATAAATAATCATAGTTCTTAACCCCATTTGTTTAATTTTAGAAATATCTTTTAATTCAGATATTCCTTTAATTAATGAGGCTAATATTAAAGGAACAGCAATTAATTTTAGTAGGTTAATAAAAATAGTTCCAAAAGGCTTTACCCAATTAGTAACAATATCTTTACCACCATCAATAGAATTTAAGATAAAACCAAAAATGATTCCCGAAATCATTCCTATCAGAATTTTCCAATGTAGTGCTAATTTTTTCATAAGGTAAGAAATGATTTTACTTGAAATTTAGCTAGAAAGGTAAATAAAATTTTTAAAAACTTCTGTGACATTATTTGTATATTGTGTCATATTTTATACAAAAAGAAGTTTAATCAAATAAAAAACATAAAAATGGCAGGTATTTTAGATTTATTAGGTAGTGATTTAGGAAAACAAATAATTTCGGGTGTTGCAGGATCAACAGGAAATGATACAAGTAAAACAAGTAGTGCTTTAACAATGGCGTTACCTGTTTTAATGAAAGCAATGCAAAGAAATTCGGCAACTCCAGAAGGTGCTCAAGGTATTATGGGGGCTTTAGAAGGAAAGCATGACGGTAGTATTTTAAATGATTTAGGAGGATTGTTTAATGGAGGTGTAGATGAAAGTGTAAAACAAGATGGAGCTGGAATACTAAATCATATTTTAGGAAGTAAGCAACAAGGAGTGCAACAAGTTATAGGACAAAAATCTGGTTTAGATGCAGGTTCTGTAGGAAATATTCTTAAAGTTGCAGCACCTTTATTAATGGGTGTTTTAGGAAAACAAAAACAAGAGCAAGGAATTAGTGGTGCTGGTGATATATCTGGTCTTTTAGGAGGTTTATTAGGTGGAAGTGATACACAAAACGAACAAAATTTCTTAGAACAAATTTTAGATTCTGATGGAGATGGTAGTATTGTTGATGATGTAGCAGGAATGTTATTAGGAGGTAATAAGCAATCTGGAGGAATAGGAGGTATGTTAGGAGGCCTTTTTGGTAAATAATATTAGATTTATCCGATAATTAAAAAAGCTACCTGTTTTCAGGTAGCTTTTTTTGATTTAAAGAACTGTAATCTATGTGCGCACGAGAAGATTCGAACTTCCACTTTCTTACGAAAACAGCCCCCTCAATTATGTTTGTTTTATTTCTTATTTATTAGTGGTTGGTTATTAGTGTTTTACATTTTTTTGTTTTTAAAATTAAAACAAGTACGAATGTATGCACGATAAACAACGTAAAAGAATACTTCACGTATTAATATTTATTTTTATGGGATATAAATTTTTGGCATTCTGTATTTCTATTTTAAATCATTATTAGGTATGAAAACAGGTACGAAAACAGGTACGAATAAAAACATTTTTTATTTTTTTTGTTTGTGAAAACAAAATAAAACAAATGCTAAATAATTGTAATTTAGGTTTTTAAGTAAGTGCGCACGAGAAGATTCGAACTTCCACTTTCTTGCGAAAACAGCCCCCTCAAGGCTGCGCGTCTACCAATTTCGCCACGTGCGCTAACTTCATTAAAATAAAAAAAGTTAAGCTGTTAAGCTTAACTTTTTGTGACCGGGCTGGGGCTCGAACCCAGGACCCTCTCCTTAAAAGGGAGATGCTCTACCAACTGAGCTACCAGGTCATTCCCTTACGGGGTTGCAAATATACAACCAATATTTGAATTGAAAAGTATTTTTTTAACTTTTTTTATAGATATTTGTAAAAAAATAAAAATAAATGAAAATAGTACTATTAGGTTACATGGCTTCAGGGAAAACAAGTATTGGTAAACGACTATCTAATGGTTTGTCTATGAGTTTTTTAGATTTAGATGACTACATAATAGAGAAAGAAGGTATGTCTATTGCTAAAATTTTTGAAGAAAAAGGTGAAGTGTATTTTAGATTGATAGAAAATAAATATTTAAAAGAAATATTAGCAAAAGATGAAGATTTTATTCTTGCGTTAGGTGGAGGTACACCATGTTATGCTAATAATATGGACGCTATAAACAAAACAGATGCTATTTCTATATATTTAAATGGAAGTACTGCAACAATGATAGAGCGTTTAATTAGAAAAAAAGCAAAAAGACCTCTTGTAGCTTCTTTAAGTGATGATAAAATACCAGAGTTTGTAGCAAAGCATCTTTTTGAGAGACGTCCTTTTTATGAACAAGCCAAATTGAGCATAAAAATTGATGGTAAAAAGAAAAAGGAAGTAGCAGAAGAGTTGATAAAACTGTTAGATTAAATACGCAATAGCATTCTCTTTAGAGAATTCTACCTGAATATGTTCTTTTATAGATGTAGACAAAGAAATACCTTTAAAATCTGCTTTTACGGGGTATTTCTTGTGGTTTCTATTTACTAACACCGCTGTTTTAAATTTTTGTAAAGGAACATTTAAAAAATGTTTAATACCATATATTAACGTTGTTCCAGAGTTTAAAACATCATCAACTAAAACTAAAGATTTATTAGTATATTCTTCTTCTTTTAAAGAGGTAGAGATAGGTTGAAGTGGATTTTTTTTATCAATAACAACTTCACAAATACCTACTTTTAAAGTAGAAATTTCTTGTAAAACTGCTACTAATTTTTCAGCAAAAACAAAACCATTACCAATAATACCAGCTATAATAACTTCTTTTTCAGAACTATTAGTTTCATATATCTGGTATGCAATTCTTCTTGTTTTTTGCTCTATTTGAGATTGATTTAATATAATATTAGTCGTTTTCATTGTTTTCTATGGTATCTTCTTGATAGTTATCAATATCTCTTCTATCTTTTTTAGTAGGCCTTCCTGTTCCTTTTTTTCTGTAGTAATCTTTAGCAAACTTTAATAGTTCAGTTTTTTCAAACTCTTCTTTAGGAGTTACATCTTTTCTATATAAGTCTACTATTTTTGCGCCCACTCTACTTTCGGGTAAATCTAAAACTTTTATTTGATAATTTATCTGATTTTTTCTCACTAAAATTAATTCATTACCAAAAACATCTCTAGATGGTTTTACATTTTTAGCATCAATTTTAACTTGTCCTTTTTTACAAGCATTAGTAGCAATACTTCTAGTTTTAAACATACGAATACACCATAAATATTTATCTATTCTCATAAAAAAGTTAAATTATAATTATTGTCTTTTTACAAAGGTATAAAAATGGTAAATTGCAACCTTAAATTTAAAGATTAAATGAATAAAATAAAAAGTATTTTAACTCTACTTGTTTTAACAATGGCTTTTTTTGCCTGTGGAAGAGATGTTAACATAGAATCTATTAGTCCTGAAGAACAAGCTATCATTGATAACGATAGTTTGGTTAAATTTTTGAGAAATAATTATTTTGATACCTCTATAAATTTTATAAATACTTTAGTAGAAGGAGAAACCTCTCTTTTTGATGATTCAAATTTAAAAACTATTGATATTAGATATAGAAATGTAGATTACAAAATGTACGCTTACATTAATAATGAAGGTTCAGGTATAAATAATCCAACAATAGCAGATTCTGTCTTAGTTAATAGATTTACTTTGTTCATAGGAGACTCTGTTACTATCGCTAGTGCTGATATTAAAAATGAACCTACTTGGATTGATCCTTTTAATTTAGATTCCTCTAAAATTGAAGCAGAGGGTTGGATTAGAGGAATTACAATGTTTAAAGAAGGGATACAAAATACTTCAACAGAAACTATAAATGATGGTCCTGTTTCTTTTTCAGGAGAAGGTAATGGTATATTGTTTATACCTTCAGGTTTAGGTTATGGTACCGATGGTTTCTCAAATGTAAACATAGAATCTATTCCTAGTAATGCTAATCTTGTTTATTTTTTTAATTTATTTAAAGTGAATTCAGGTACAGATCATGATAATGA
>CALHCK010000065.1 GCA_937936695.1 uncultured Polaribacter sp. | reverse complement strand
GTCAACCATATTTTTGCTTCCGCAAATAAAAGGAACTCTTTGGTGTAGTTCTGTTGGTGCTACATCTAAAGTTCTTGTATAACCATCAGAAGATTTTCCGTTAGCTTGTTCTGCTAAGAAAGCCATTGGGTTGCATTCGTATAATAAACGAAGTTTACCGTCAGGATTTCTAGATCCTTTAGGGTACATATAAATACCTCCTTTAATCATGTTTCTATGAAAATCAGAAACTAAAGAACCAATATATCTACTAGTATAAGGTCTGTCACCTTCTTCCTCTTGGCAATATTTAATGTATTTTTTAACTCCTTCAGGAAAATCAAAATAATTTCCTTCGTTAACAGAATATATGTTTCCATCTTCAGGAAACTCCATGTTAGGATGCGATAGATAAAAAGAACCAATTGCAGGGTTTAATGTAAAACCATTAACACCGTTACCAGTTGTGTATACTAGCATTGTAGAGGTACCATAAACCACATAACCAGCAGCTATTTGCTCGCTTCCTTTTTGTAAAAAGTCTTCTAGTTGTACAGGCGTTCCTGTTGGAGTAACTCGTCTATATATAGAAAAGATAGTTCCTACAGATACGTTAACATCAATATTAGAAGAACCATCTAAAGGATCTATTAATACAACGTATTTGTTTTGATGATTTTCATCAATACTATTAATAGATATAAAGCTATCTTCTTCCTCACTAGCAATACCACAAACAATGTTTCTTCTTGTTAATGTTTGAATAAATTTATCATTAGCATAAACATCTAATTTTTGTTGGTCTTCACCCTGAATATTAGTGTCTCCGGCAGCACCTATAATATCTACTAATCCTGCTTTATTTACTTCGTGGTTTACCACTTTTGCAGCAAGTCTAATAGAGTTTAAAAGGCTAGATAATTCACCTGAGCTATATTTAAATGCATGTTGGTTTTCAATAATAAATTCTCCTAGTGTTTGTTTTTGAGTAGTCATATAAACCTAATATTGTTAGATTTAACAAATATCTAATAATCTTGTCGATTTAAGAAATTATTTTTAAACAAATCAAAAATAACTGTGTAAAATCTTAAAATATTTTTAGCAAATATCAAAAAAACTATCTTTGACTAAATTTTTAATAAAAATGGACTTTAACATACGTTTAGGAGAAGAAAAAGACATGCAGTCTGTGTTAAAATTAATTACAGAATTAGCTGTTTTTGAAAAAGAACCAGATGCTGTAGAAATAACAGTAAAAGATTTAATTAGAGATGGTTTTTCTGGTACTCCTAAATTTAAAGTTTTTGTAGCAGAGCAAGAAAGTAATATTATTGGTATTGCATTGTTTTATGAACGATACTCTACTTGGAAAGGGAATGCGATACATTTAGAAGATTTAATTGTTACCAAAAACAAACGAAATATTGGGGTTGGTAAAGCTTTATACACAGCCGTTTTAAAATATGCTCATAAAAATAATTATAATAGAGTTGCCTGGGAGGTTTTAGATTGGAATACCAATGCCATAGCTTTTTATGAAAGTACAGGTGCTAGTTATTTAAAAGAGTGGTCTGTTGTACAGATGAGTAAAGAAAATATAGCAAAATTTATAAAAGAATAATTATAATATCAGGCAATAAACAAACTGATATTAATTTTAAATAGTAATTAAAAATGAAGATTTTTAAATTTGGAGGAGCATCAGTAAAAGATGCAGCAAGTGTAAAAAATGTAACGAATATTTTACAAAGCGAAGGAACAGAAAATACCTTAGTTGTAATTTCTGCAATGGGAAAAATAACAAATGCTTTTGAAGAAGTTATTGATGCTTATTACAACAAAACAAATGAGTTATCTAACAAATTAGGAGTTATAGAAGATTTTCATAAAAACTTAATGGATGATTTATTTGATAAAGAAGATGCTATTTATAAAGATGTAGATATTCTTTTAGGAGAATTAAGTTGGTTTTTAACAAGAAATACTTCTGAAAGATATAATTATGTGTATGATCAAATTATTTGCTTTGGAGAATTATTATCAACAAAAATAGTAAGTGCCTACTTATCAAAAATAGGCGTATCAAATAATTGGTTTGATGTTAGAAATTATATAAAAACAGATAGTAATTACAGAGATGCTAAAATAGATTGGGACTTAACTCAAAATTTAATTAGCACTAAAATAGATGCTTCTAAATTAAATATTGCACAAGGTTTTATTGCTGCTAATGACACCGAGAATACTACCACTTTAGGTAGAGAAGGCTCTGATTATACGGCAGGTATTTTTGCTTATTGTTTAAATGCAGAAAGCGTAACTATCTGGAAAGATGTACCAGGGGTGTTAAATGCAGACCCTAGAGTGTTTTCAGATACCACACTTTTAGAGCAAATATCTTACGAAGAGGCAATAGAAATGGCATTTTACGGAGCTTCTGTAATTCACCCAAAAACATTACAGCCTTTAGAAAGAAAAGAAATACCTTTATTAGTGCGTTCTTTTGTAAATCCAAAAGAAACAGGAACAAAAGTATCTAAAGGAACAAGATTAGTGCCTTATATACCTTGTTTTATTGTGAAGAAAAATCAAATTTTAGTGTCAATTTCTGCATTAGATTTCTCTTTTATGGTAGAAAATAATATTAGTTATATTTTTCAGAAATTACATGAATATCAGTTAAAAGTAAACTTAATTCAAAATTCAGCCATAAGCTTTTCTGTATGTATAGATAATAAATTTAACAAGTTTGATGCTTTTTATGAAGAACTAAAAACACAGTTTAAAATTGATGTTCAAAAAGATGTAGATCTGTATACAATTCGTCATTTTAATGATGAAGCAAACGCAATTATAGAAGCAAAAGGTAGAGCACTTTTAACTCAGATAAACAAAGAAACTTCACAAATTGTTATAAAACATTAAAGTATATCAATGCTATAAAACAGAACTATTATAGATTGATGATTTTAAGAATATTGACTAAAAACAGCTAGTTTAAAACTTAGTTATTTTAGTCAATATTCTTGTTTTTAAGGGGTTGTGTTTTAGAATTAAAATGTGAATTACGTTGTAAACAATTGTATGTTTTTTTAGTATGTTTGTAAGTACCTCTAATTTTAAATTATGGCATTAATAACATCTAAAAATATTTCGCAAGCAATAGGTTTGCATAAGCTTGGGTTTGTAGGTACTTTTATTGGTTGGGTTGTATTAAGGGTACTTGGTATAAATAAAGTAAATAAAATTTACAATGCTAATAAAGATAAATCAGATTTAGATTTTTTAAATGGTGTTTTAGATAGTTGCCACGTTAAATTTGAAATACCTGAAGAAGATTTAAAAAGAATACCTAAAGAAGGTGCTTTTATAACTATTTCAAATCATCCGTTAGGAGGTGTAGATGGGGTTTTACTATTAAAGCTATTAGTAGAAAAAAGAGCAGATTATAAAATAATAGCTAATTTTTTGTTACAAAAGGTAAAACCTTTAGAGCCTTATGTAATGCCTGTTAATCCTTTTGAGAATAGAAAAGATATAAAATCTAGTGTAGGCGGAGTAAAAAACGCATTACTACATTTAAGAGAAGGCAAACCAATAGGAATTTTTCCTGCAGGAGAAGTATCAACAATAAAAGATGGAAAATTAATAGTTGATAAGCCTTGGGAAGAAGGTGCTATTAAATTTATAAAAAAAGCAAAAGTACCTATAATTCCTATATATTTTCATGCAAGAAATAGTCGGTTTTTTTACTTTTTATCTAAAATATCAGATACTTTAAGAACCGCAAAATTACCATCAGAAGTAACCTCGCAAAAAGGGAAAGTTATTAAGGTTAGAATAGGGAAACCTATTTATGTAAAAGACCAAAATGATTATAAAGATATGTCTGATTTTTACCGATTTATCAGGCAAAAAACATATATGTTGGCAAACCCTTTTATTAGAACTAATAAATTAATTTCTACACAAAACATCAAGATAAAAAAAACAGTAAAAAAAATATCAGATCAAAGAAGTTCAGATTTATTTATAGAAGAGGTAACTGCATTAAAAAAAGCAGGAGGAAGGTTATTAGAAAGTAAAAATTACGAAGTTTACTTTGCTAAAGAAAAAGACATTCCTAATTTACTACATGAAATAGGCAGGCTTAGAGAAATTACTTTTAGAGATGTAGGCGAGGGTACCAATAAATCTATAGATTTAGATAAATATGATGCTTATTATTACCATATGTTTTTATGGGATAGAGAAGCAAAATGTTTAGCAGGGGCTTATAGAATGGGCTTGGGTAACGAAATTTATAAAGACCACGGTATAAATGGTTTTTACATACAAACGTTATTTAAAATAGAGCCAGAATTGCATACCATGATGGAAAGTACCATAGAAATGGGAAGAGCATTTATTATTAAAGAATATCAACAAAAACCAATGCCTTTATTTTTGTTATGGAAAGGTATTGTACATATAACATTAAGATATCCTGAGCATAAATATTTAATGGGAGGTGTGTCTATCAGTAATCAATTTTCAGAATTTTCTAAATCATTAATGATAGAATTTATGAAATCTCATTATTACGATCCTTACATAGCACAATACATTCAACCTAAAAAAGAATACAAGGTAAAGTTAAAAGATGCCGACAAAGATTTTGTTTTTGATGCTTCTAAAGCAGATATGCAGAAATTTGATAAAATTATTGATGAAATAGAACCTGGAGCTTTAAGAATACCTGTGTTAATTAAAAAATATGTAAAACAAAATGCACGTTTGGTAGCTTTTAACGTAGATCCTAAATTTAATAATGCGGTAGATGGCTTAATGTATATAAAAGTTGCAGACATACCAGAGAGCACTGTAAAACCAGTTTTAGAAGAATTTCAGGCGCAATTAGAAAAAAAAGCAGCAGAACTCTCTTAACTTTTGTCAAATAAAATTAAAATCTGTCAAAACAGCAGATTTTTAAGTTTGGTATACTTTTAGTGTTACAATAAAGGTAAATTAAAAGTAATGAAAACATTTTTAAAAATAATACTAACAGCAATTGCGGTATTAATTTTAGCAACAATTTTACCAGGAGTTTCTGTAGCGGGTTACGGCTCTGCTATTATAATAGCCGTAGTAATTGCGTTATTAAATATGTTTGTCCGTCCGCTTTTAATATTTTTTACTTTACCAGCAACATTGGTAACTTTTGGGCTATTTATCTTTGTAATTAATGCTATAATTATTTTAATGGCAGATAAATTAATAGATGGCTTTCAGGTTTCAGGATTTTTTGCAGCCCTATTTTTCAGTGTATTACTGTCAATTTTTAGATCTGCATTATTTTCTTTGTTAACAGATGAAAACAAATCAATAAAAAACTAAACAAAATTACTGAAATAGAAGTATTTAAACATTTGTGCAATCAATAAAAATGATTAATTTTGCACTCGATTTTTTAAAGAATAACAGAACAAGAAATGAATATTACAAAAGAAAACATAGATGCGTTAAACGCAGTTGTAAAAGTTGATATTGTTGCTGATGATTATCAAGCAAAAGTAACAGAAGTATTAACTGATTATCGTAAAAAAGCAGACATTCCTGGTTTTAGAAAAGGGCATGTACCTATGGGAATGGTTAAAAAGCAATATGGTAAGTCTGTAATGATAGATGAGGTAAACAAGCTTTTACAAGATTCTTTAAATAAATTTATTACAGAAGAAAAATTAGATATTTTAGGTAATCCTATACCAAGAGTTCAAGAAAACTTTAATTGGGATGCAGATGCTTTTTCTTTTGAATTTGAATTAGGGTTGGTACCAGAGTTTGATATAGATTTAAAAGCTAAAAATAAAATAAACCAATACAATATTGTTGCAACAGACGATTTGTTAGACGAAGAGGTTAAAAACATCCAAACTCGTTATGGTAAAGTAACAGAATTAGAAGAAGCTACAGAGCACTCTAATGTTACAGGTACTTTTGTAAACGAAGAAAAAGAGATTAACAAAAAATCTACTTTCTTAGTTAACGATTTAAAAGGAAAGAAAAACGAGAAAAAATTAATAGGCGCTAAAGAAGGTGATGTAATTGAGTTAGAGACTAAGAAATTATTTGAAGACGAAAATAGATTACAACATATTTTAGGAGTATCTGAAGAAGTTGCTAAAGATTTAGATGTTACTGTTGCTTTTACAGTAGAAAAAATTACAAAGACTGATGCTGCAGATTTAGATCAAGAATTATTTGATAAATTATTTGCTGACGGAAGTGTTACTTCTGTTTCTGATTTAAGAGATAAAATTAAAGAAGATGCAGAAAAACAATTTCAGCAACAAGCAGATCAACAATTATTAAACGCAGTAACAGAGCATTTAGTAGAAAGTACTGAGTTTGATTTACCAGCAGATTTCTTAAAGAAATGGTTAGCAACTGCCGGAGAAAAAGAATTAACAACAGAAGAGGCTACTGCAGAATACGAAAAATCTGAAAAAGGATTACGTTATCAATTAATCGAAGGAAAGATTATGAAAGATAACGATATTAAGTTAGAGTATGCAGAGTTAGTAGAGTATGCTAAAGGATTTATCCGTACGCAAATGGCTCAGTTTGGTAACATGAATCCAGAAGAAAAAGAGTTAGATGAAATTGCTGGAAGAATCTTACAAAACAAAGAAGAAGCTCAAAAATTACAATCTCAATTAATCAGTCAAAAATTATTGGCTTTTTACAAAGAGAATATCAACTTTAATACAAAAGAACTTTCTTACGAAGATTTTATTAAAGAAGTATATAAATAACAGTAATACACTGTTTAGTATCTTTAAAACTAAAGATGCATTACAAATTAAAAAACCTGAATTGTAAAATTCAGGTTTTTTTAGCGACTTACGGTACTAAAATAGTAACAAAATAGTTCTTATATTTACAGTATTAATCTAAAAATAGAATCAAGAAATGGATTACGGAAAAGAGTTCGAAAAATACGCAACAAAGCACCACGGAATAAATAGTACATATTTTAATAAAATAACAAGTAGTTTAACTCCATATATTATGGAAGAGCGCCAAATGAATATTACTCAGATGGATGTTTTTTCTAGATTAATGATGGATAGAATTATTTTTTTAGGAACAGGTATTAATGACCAAGTTGCTAATGTTATACAAGCACAATTATTGTTTTTAGAAAGTGTAGATGCCAATAAAGACATCTCTATTTACATAAACTCTCCAGGAGGAGGTGTGTATGCAGGTTTAGGTATTTATGATACTATGCAGTTTATTAAGCCAGATGTAGCTACAATTTGTACAGGTATGGCAGCTTCTATGGGTGCTGTTTTAATGTGTGCAGGAGAAAAAGGAAAACGTTCTGCGTTACCACACTCTAGAATTATGATTCACCAACCATTAGGAGGTGCACAAGGACAAGCTTCAGATATAGAAATTACTGCAAGAGAAATCTTAAAATTAAAAGATGAGTTGTATGCAATTATAGCAAATCACTCAGGGCAAACTATAGAAAAAGTACACAACGATTCTGATAGAGATTATTGGATGAAAGCAGACGAAGCGAAAGCTTACGGAATGATTGACGAAATTTTAGCAAGAAAATAATAAGCTAAACAGTAAGCCAAAAGCAAAAGACAATGTCGAAAGAAGAAAATTTAGAATGTTCGTTTTGCGGACGAAAAAAGGCGGAAACAGATTTATTAATTGCAGGTATGGATGCCCATATTTGCGACAAATGTATAGAGCAAGCTCACGGTATTGTACAAGAAGAGGTTTCTGAAGCAATTGCCAGTTCTTTATCCGAAGATTTAACTCTAAAAAAACCAAAAGAAATTAAGGGGTTTTTAGACCAATATATTATTGGACAAGACGAAACAAAAAGAGCAATGGCTGTTGCTGTATACAACCATTACAAGCGATTATTACAAGATAAAGACGAAGATGACGATGTAGAAATTGAAAAATCTAACATTGTTTTAGTAGGAGACACGGGTACCGGAAAAACATTAGTAGCAAAAACAATTGCAAGAATGTTAAATGTGCCTTTTTCTATTGTAGACGCCACTGTTTTAACACAAGCTGGTTATGTAGGTGAAGATGTAGAAAGCATTTTAAGTAGATTACTACAAACAGCAGATTACGATGTAGAAAAAGCACAAAGAGGTATTGTTTTTATTGATGAAATTGATAAAATCGCTAGAAAAGGAGACAATCCGTCTATAACTAGAGATGTATCCGGAGAAGGTGTACAACAAGCATTATTAAAATTATTAGAAGGTTCTGTTGTAAATGTAGCACCAAAAGGAGGACGTAAACACCCAGATCAGAAATTTATAGAAGTAGATACTAAAGATATTTTATTTATTGCAGGTGGTGCTTTTTCTGGTATAGACAGAATTATAAGCAAACGTTTAAATAGGCAAGCTGTAGGTTTTGGCGCTTCATTAGAAGAAGATAAAATACAAGAAGACAATTTATTACAATACATTACTCCACTAGATTTAAAATCTTTTGGATTGATACCTGAAATTATCGGTCGTTTGCCTGTATTAAGTTATATGAATCCTTTAGATGCAAAAACGCTAAGAGCTATTTTAACAGAGCCTAAAAACTCTATTATTAAGCAATACGAAAAGTTGTTTAAAATGGATGATGTAGCTTTTACAATAGATGAAGATGCGTTAGATTATATTGTAGAAAAAGCGGTAGAATATAAATTAGGAGCTAGAGGATTACGATCTTTATGCGAAGCAATTTTTACAGAAGCTATGTTTGATTTACCAAGTTCTGACGATAAGGAATTTAATGTAACTAAAGATTATGCAGCAGCAAAACTGTCTAATTCTACATTAAAAAAATTAAGAGCAGCGTCTTAAAATAATTTGGGCGTTCCCTTTCAGGTCAGGCTTTCGCACTCGCTTTTTTTGTAAAAAAACAAAAAAGAGCTCAAACAATTGCTCAATCCTTAACGCATATTGCGTATCCTAAAAATTACAGGGTAAAGCCAACTACAGTAAATTAAATACTATTTTATAGCATAAAGACCTCACAAGTTTTAAAAACCTGTGAGGTCTTCTTATATTTGCCTACACTTTTTCTAACAAATAACAATGATATCAAGAAGTACTATAGACCGTGTTTTCGAATCTGCAAGAGTAGAAGAGGTTATTGGCGAATTTGTACAACTAAAAAAAGCAGGAAGTAATTTTAAAGGATTAAGCCCATTTACAGACGAAAAATCTCCATCTTTTATGGTATCTCCAGTAAAACAAATCTGGAAAGATTTTTCTACAGGAAAAGGAGGGAATGCAATTTCTTTTTTAATGGAACATGAGCATTATTCGTATCCAGAAGCTTTAAGGTGGTTGGCAAAAAAATACAATATAGAAATAGAAGAAACTGAGCAAACATCTGAAGAAAAAGAACAGATGAATGAAAGAGAAAGTATGTTTTTAGTGTCTAAATTTGCTAAAGACTACTTTCATGATGTAATGCTAAATTCTAATAAAGGAAAAGCAATAGGGTTGTCTTATTTTAAAGAGCGTGGTTTTACAGATGAAACTATAAAAAAGTTTGATTTAGGATATTGTATTGATGAATGGGATAACTTTACAAAAGCTGCGTTAGCAAAAGGATACGATTTAAAATATTTAGCTTCTACAGGGTTAACCATTGTTAAAGAAAACAGACAGTTTGATAGATTTAAAGGTCGTGTTATGTTTCCTATTCATTCTATGTCAGGTAGAATTTTAGGTTTTGGAGGTAGAATTTTAAAGATTGATAAGAAAGCGGCAAAATATTTAAATTCACCTGAAAGTGATATCTACCATAAGAGTAAAATTTTATATGGTATTTATCAAGCAAAAAAAGAGATAGCAAAACAAGATAATTGTTTTTTAGTAGAAGGATATACAGATGTAATTTCTTTTAACCAATCTGGTATAGAAAATGTAGTTGCTTCTTCAGGTACCGCATTAACTTCAGATCAAATAAGGTTAATAAATAGGTTAACAAAAAATATTACAGTTTTATTTGATGGTGATGCAGCAGGTATCAGAGCTTCTTTAAGAGGTATTGATTTAATTTTGGAGCAAGGAATGAACGTAAAAGTGGTTCAGTTTCCTGATGGTGAAGATCCAGATAGTTTTGCAAAATCTCATTCAGATAGCGAACTAAAAGAATATTTACAAGATTCTGCACAAGATTTTATCAATTTTAAAGTATCATTATTATTAAAAGAATCTAATAATGATCCTATAAAAAAAGCAAGTGTAATTAGAGATATTGTAACAAGTATTTCTAAAATACCAGACGGAATTCAAAGAGAGGTTTATGTGCAAGAATGTGCAAGAATCATGGAGATTTCTGAGCGTGTTTTATTTAGCGAATTGGCACAAATGCTAAATAAAAACTTACAAGAAAAAGGAAAGAAAAAGAATAATAGAAATTATAATGCTACTGCAGTACCTGTACAAAATAATCCTCAGCAAGACCCTAACGAGCCACCACCAGAGTATTTTATGCAACAAGAACAAGCACAAATGGGGCTTGTTAAAGGTGGTACAGTTACCTCTCAAAAAATAGATGAATTATCTATTTTAGAAAAAGAAATTATTAGAATTTTATTGCTTTATGGCAATGAAGAGGTAAACTTTACAGAAGAAGTTATAGAGGTAAATGAAGATGGTAAAGAGACTATTTCTAATAAAAAATATCAGAATTTAGTATCTGCAGAGATTTATTTGCATTTGCAAGAAGATGAAATAGAGTTTACAAACCCTATTTTTCAAGAAATTTATTCAGAAATAATACATCAATTAAATCAGTTTGAAAAATTAGGAATTAATAGTTTTGTCAATCATAAAAATACAGATGTAGCATCTATTGTAACCTCTATATTAATGGATGAAGAAAAGCATCAATTAAGTAATTGGGAAGGAAAAAATATTGAAGTTAAAAGTGCAGTAGAAGTATTGCCTAAAGCAGTGCCAGATGTAATTTTTAACTTAAGAAGAATTTTAATAGATAGACTTATTAGTGAGTTTATGCAACAAGGAAAAGAGTACACAAACGAAGAGAAAGAAGAAATTATGAGTTATAATTCATTAAGAATTAGACTCTCAGAAAAATTAAAACGTGTTGTGTAATTATAAACCACTTTAAAAAATAGGTGTTTTCCCTTATAAGAATTATTTATAGTTCAATAGTTTTTTTGTATATTGCAGCAACAAAAAAGAAAAAATAAATATAGTATGAAAAGACTATTACAACTATTAAAAATTTTTCAATTATTCATTTTTTTACCATTTGAAATATTAAATGGCTCTAAAAAGAGAGCTTATATGAGAATAAAGAAAATGATGGTTGCAGCTAACTTACTTTAAAAAATATTACTAAAAATGCCTTAACTACTTTATGTAATTAAGGCATTTTTAGTAAAAAAATTTTGTTTTATTTTATTTCTTTTGGTATTAAACATACTGGTATTGGAAGCATTTTATGTTGATTAATTCTATTTAATCTTTCATAAATTTTAAAAACTTCTTGTTCTCTTCCTGTAAAATCTTCTTCAGTTTTACCATTATCTTGCATCTTCATAGCCCATTCTAGTTCATCATAAGAAGCTCCAATTTGGTCTTCATCTGTTCTACTGTCACCAAATAAACCGTCTGTAGGTTGTGCTTTTTGTATAGAGTTAGGTACATTTAAATAAGCAGCTAGTGCGTATACTTCAGATTTCATTAAGTCAGCAATAGGACTTAAATCTACCCCACCATCTCCATATTTCGTATAAAATCCAACACCAAAATCTTCTACTTTATTTCCTGTACCTGCTACTAAGTAGCTGTGTAAACCAGCAAAATAATATAGCGTTGTCATTCTTAGTCTTGCTCTTGTGTTAGCTAATGTTAAATCTAACTTAGCAGAAGACTCCGTATTTGGTACTACTTCTTTAAAATTTTCAAAGGTAGGTGTTAAGTCTACTCTTACATCAGAAACGTTGTTATAACGTTCTTTTAATAAGCTTATGTGTTCTTGTGCCCTTGTAACCTGACTCTGAGCTTGATGAATTGGCATTTCTACACACAAAGTAGGGAAACCTGTTTTTGCACATAGAGTAGATGTTAATGCAGAATCTATTCCACCAGACACTCCAACAACAAAACCTTTAACTCCTGCTTTAGTCGCATATTCTTTTAGCCACTTTATAATATGTTCTGCTACTTTTTCAGTATTCATTCACAAACTATTTTAGTATTTTTATCGTTTTAATTCTATTAGCAAGATACAAAGTTTATGAGATTTTTTTTATGTGTTTTTATAGTTTTATTCAATTTTTTTTCTTGTATTTCTGATGCAAGTAAAAATGTAGATACTTCTAAAATAAAAGTAAATTTTTCTGTAAAAAGATTTGATATAGATTTTTATACTTCAAATAAAAATAAGCTATCTCTCTTAAAAAAAGAGTATCCATACTTGTTTCCTGAAGCATTTTCAGATAGCATTGCTATTTCTAAGATTAATGATAAAGATGAGCAAGAGTTATTTGTAGAAACACAAAAGAAATATAAAGATTTCAATGCAATTGAAAACCAATTAACATCTCTTTTTAAACATATTAAATATTATAATAATCAATTCAAGTCACCCGATGTAATTACTATGTTAACAAATATAGATTATGATAGTAGAGTAATCTATACTGATAGTTTATTACTAATTTCTCTTGATTCTTATTTAGGAAGTAAACATGTTTTTTACAACGATTTTCCAGGATACATAAAACAAAATAATAAACCCGATCGAATAGTAGTAGACGTAGCTAATACAATTATAGATAATCAAATTACAGTAGCTTCTAACAGAAGTTTTGTAGGTAAAATGGTTAACGAAGGAAAAAAAATGTATTTGTTAGATTTATATTTACCTGAATTATCAGATGATTTAAAAATAGGGTATACTAAAGAAAAATTAGAATGGGCATTGTTAAATGAAGAAGATGTTTGGATGTATTTTATCGAGAAAAAATTACTATTTGATTCTAGTTCAAAATTAAATAAACGCTTTTTAGAGAACGCGCCTTTTTCTAAGTTTTATACAAGTCAAGATAATTTATCACCAGGTAGAATAGGAGTGTGGTTAGGATGGCAGATAGTGAAGTCGTATATGAAAAATAATGATGTATCTTTGCAGGAATTAATAAGAATAGATTCAGAAGAATTGTTTAAAAAATCTAAATACAAGCCTAAAAAATAATGTCTGTAAAACACAAATCACAAATAGAATTTAAAATTGGTTTAGACGAAAATAAAGTACCAGAAGAAATTTCTTGGACAGCCAAAGATGGAGGAATAAATCAGGAAGAATCTAAGGCGATTATGATTTCTGTCTGGGATCATAAACAAAAAGATACTTTACGTATGGATTTATGGACAAAAGACATGCCTGTAGATGAAATGAAACAATTTTATCATCAAACATTAGTTTCTATGGCAGATACTTTTGAAAGAGCAACAGATGATCACAAAATGAGTGCTACAATGCGTGATTTTTGCGATTATTTTGCAGATAAATTAGAATTAAAAAAACAATAATTTAGTATAGTAGTATTATAAAAAAAGGGCTACCTGTTAAGGTAGCCCTTTTTTTATGCCATTAAATATAAAAAGCTTACATTTTTCTATAAGCTATAACTATCTCTAATTGAGTAATATTTCTGATTAAAAGATGATGAATTTAACCATTAACAATTTGTTTTATAATTTTCTGTATACTTTGTTAAGTACTCGTAAACAACGATGATAATAGGTGTAAATAAATAGTAGAGATTAATAGTCTTAACAAAATAAATATTCTTCTTCTTATTTTAAATAAACAAAAAGAGGTTACAATTAAGTAACCTCTTTTTCTATCAAAATAAAACTTTAATTTTCAGTTTATTTTTTCATTAATTGTTCAACAGTTTCTACTGGTTTAATCTCAACCCTTCTGTTTAATTGTCTACCACCAGCGTTAGCGTTAGAGAATTTAGGTCTAGACTCTCCGTAACCTATAGATCTTAATCTATCACTCTCTATTCCATGAGTCATCATGTATCTTTTTACACTAGCAGCTCTTCTTTGAGATAGGTACAAGTTATATCTATCACTATTTCTATCATCTGTATGACCTTCAATAATAAAGTTAACATTAGGTATTTTCTTCATTAAGTTGATAATTTTATCAATACTAGAGAAAGAAATACTCTTAATTTTATCACTGTTAGTATCAAAATAAATACTAGAAGCTAGTAATCCAATTTGTTGCGTTACAGTTTCTTTAATTACTTGTTTAGGAGCTACCTCTTGTTTAGGACATCCTTTGTTAGCGGCTATACCTTTTTCTTTAGGACATAAATCTTCACTATCCATTATTCCGTCTCCATCAGTATCTACATCTAAAGGACAACCTTCATTATTAATAGGACCATATTCTAGAGGACATTTATCTTTGTAATCAGGTAAACCATCTTTATCTGAATCTACAGCTTTACCATTACCGTATACCATCACGCCAGCAGGAGTATTAGGTTCTACATCTAATTCATCCATTACACCATCACCATCTGTATCAACAATTTTAAATTGTTCTGCTTGATCATTACCTTCATCACCCCAAATAGTAAATATTTTTTGTTTACCAAGTTTAACGGTAGCACCAATACTTGTAATAAAGAAAGTTTCCCAGTCTTGTTTTCTAGAAATAGCAGCATCTAAATGATCTTCATAGTTAAAGTACATACCAGATCTTAATTCTAAATCTACTCTTTTATTTAATCTTCTTTTTATACCCAACTGAGCAGATAAATAGATTGAACTTGCATTATTTACACTATTTCTTTCAGGGTTTCTACCAAAATCAGCATCGTCAAATTTAAAATTTCCTCCAGGTCCAACTGCAGAATGATCAAATTCATATAAAGCAGAATTGTAAATGTGATAACCAACCCCAAAATAACCTGCAGCGTGCCATTTAGTAGCTTTTGTTTGGTATAAATTTGTAAAACTAAAAATTAAATTTAGTTCTCCCCCAATAGATCTTCCTTCAAAATTTAAATTGTTCAAATCTTCAAATTGATCTATTCTTTCTGTTCTAGTTTCATTAAATCTTGATATGTATGAAGGAATATGAGCACCATTACCAATATTATCATTAAAATATTGAGCTCCACCAGATAATTGATTGTATGATAATTTCAACTCTAAACCTAATAAAGGATTAAACATTTTATCTACATATACATATGCTCCTACATTAAAATAGTTAGTGTCATCTCCTGTACCTATAGAGCGTAAATCACCATGCATGATAAAATTATTGAAACCAGCACCAACAGCCCAACTATTGCTATTCTCTAAATCGATTCTGTTTCCGTAGGTTATTTCGTCAGTAGTAAATTGACCGAAAGTATTAGACACTAGAAAAGCGCTAAAAAGTACAAATAAAAAAATTCTCCTCATTTTGATATAATTTTTGTTTCTAATTTTAAAC
>CALHCK010000064.1 GCA_937936695.1 uncultured Polaribacter sp. | reverse complement strand
TAGATGGTAATTTGTATACTGTTGAAAAAAGTACCAATCATTTGTACAGAATAAACGCTGCTACTAGCGAGGTAATAGATTTAGGAGAAGTACCTATTTTATCGGGTTTAAATTATACATACGGAGCTGTTTATTTTGATGCTTCTGGTCGTTTTTACGTATCTGCTAATCAAACAGGAACTGTGTATGTAATTAAAGAAGTACAGTCTTTAGAAATTGGTAATACAATGGATTCTAATCTTTTTGCTTTTGGTCCATCTAGCAGTTCTAATGATGGAGCAAGATGTCCGACAGCACCCGTGCCTCAAGAAGATTGTGCAAATGGTTTAGATGATGATGGAGATGGATTGGTAGACTGTGATGACCCTGCGTGTTCTGGTGTTTTAGCGTGTCCTGTGATTGCACCTCAAGTATCCTCTGGTAATGATGGTGGTTTAGAAAGTAACAATCGTCTTTCTCAGCAAATAAATAAGAGAAATTATATTAGAAACAAAACAAACTATAAGTTTAATAAAGTTAGAGCAAAAAGAGTACAAAAATCTAAAACATATAAAAAAGTTAGTTCTAAAAAGAAAAGTTTTAGTTTGCTAGATTTAATTCCTTTAGATGTTATAGCAGGAGCTACCACGGTAGAATCTTCTCCGTCGGATTTAATTGCGCTAACTAATGCTAAAGAATTGTTTTCTGTAGATTATATTAAAGATGATACTACAGTGGCTGCTATTTTGGCAATTAAAACAGAAAATGGTGTATATGAGCATACCAAGTTTATTTGCGACAGGTTACTAGGAGCAGAATTACTATCAGTATCTACTATAGAAATTAAAGAGCAAACATTTATAAAATCAATTATTAAAAATGCTGATGGTAGTAAAGAGTTTGTATTAAGTTTTTCTGGGAAATTAAGTGATGATAGGAATAGTTTTGAAATAGAAAGTCACTGGAATATTGATAAATATGATAAAGATGCAACATTTTATAATTTTCAGATTTGGACAAATTCAATTGATGATTTAATTACTTTAGGAGAAGAAGCTTTGGCTTTATTTGAAGTTCAGAAACCAATATCTACATATAATAATTCTAGACCTCCTTTCGTTTTTGTTAAAAAAGGAGTGTATAAAAATGGAGCTTTAGAGTTAGAGTTGGTAAATGTAAATAGAACTAAAGAAATTACTGTTACTGGTGGTTTTAAAAGAACAGAAACTTCTGAAACGATGCTTTTTAATGAAATAATTGAGTTAGCAGAGGGTTTTATTACACCTTTAGTAATAGAAACAGGAAATATTTTTGATGTTGGTTTTAGAATTGATGCAGGAAACAACCAAACACCAGATGATTTATTTATGTCTGACGGAGTATGGGGTAAAGATGATGCCGCAGCAGGTACAACTATTGAAGAGTTTGCGATTACCCAGAATGAAGATATTTATACAGGAACGGGGTATAGAGTAGAAAGAAACATTGCACTAAAAGCAACAACTAGCGAGTATGTGGCTGCTTATAGATCTTTTACACCTAGATTTAATGAGGTAAACTTGTCTGCGTTTGATGCATTAGAATTAGATGCAAGCGGCACGGGTGATGTTGAGATAACTATTACAAAAAAAGGAATTACTGATTGGGAAAATCAGTTTAGAACAACGATTACTTTAAATGAAACGGAGCAACATTATACAATACCTTTTGCTCATTTTGAATCAGAATTAGGAACTGATATAGATTTAAATGATGCAGTTACTATTGAGTTTACCATGGCGTCTGATGGAGTAACAGTATTGGAGAAAGAAATGATTATAAAAAATATAGAATTTAATCAGTTAGAAGTGCTAAATATTAATGAACAGGTTATTGCTGAAAATGATATTTTGTTAGTGCCAAATCCTGTAGATACCCATGCTATTATTAGTTTTTATTCTGAATTAAATACAACTACTACTTTAGAAGTTTATAGTATTACAGGAGCATTGGTTAAAAGTACAAAAGCAAATGTGGTAACGGGTAATAATAATATTGTTTTTAATAGAGATGGCTTAAAATCTGGAATGTATTTTGTGAAAATTAGAAATGATTTTAGAAAATATAAAACCATGAAATTAATTGTGAATTAGAGTTGTTTAATACTACAAAAAGCCTTGTAAATGTATTTATGAGGCTTTTTTTATTGCTATTATCGGACTTGTGTATGAAACGTAGCGTGTAAAAAGGCATTAACTTTTCGAATTAACAACGAGCCGAATTTTTATGTTTTTTTAATTTTTCTCTTGTTAAAAGCTAAATTAAAAATTTGGTTGACTTTATAAATATACACAAACCTTTCGGTTTAGCACTTATTAGCTATGTTTTATATACCGTGTTGCCACCAGTATTTTACTTCACAGCATATTCTTGAACTAATACGTCAGTCGGAATCTTAAGGGTTTTACTTAGTTTTCTAATCATTTCAAGAGTAAGTTTTCTTTTTCTATTTAAAATCTCACTTACACGACTTTTAAAACCAATAACTTCTATTAAATCTTTTTGTTTCATTCCCATTTGCTCCATTCTGAATTTTATAGCTTCAATCGGGTCAGGAAGTTCGATAGGAAAATGTTCGTTTTCGTATTTGTCGATTAGAATCGAAAGAATTTCTAATTCATCTCCAATTTTAGTTCCTTTTTTTGCGTCAAATATCTCACCAAGTCTTTCAATAGCTTGATTGTAATCCTTCTCTGTTTTAATTGGTTTTAAACTCATAACTACAATTCGTTTGCATTAATGTTATCATATTCAGCGTGAGTTCCAACAAATAGTATCCAAGAAATTTGATAGTCGAAATTGAATTTAACAATCAGTCTGTAATTATTTCCTTTAATGTTGAATACAATTTTATTATCTTTTAAAATACTCGCACTTGGATAGTCAGTTTTTAATTCATTTATATTTTTCCAAGTTGCTTTTTCTGTTTCTCGATACCAAGATTTTAATTGTTCTTCACTGTCTGCGTGTTTTTGCCAAAATTCACGTAATGCTTTTCTTGATATTACTCTCACTTATTTTTATTGTAATGCAAATATAATAAAAATTCCCAATTAGGTAACTTTTTGTTTGAGTTTTTATTGGTGCTAACTAGTTAGTAAATACTTATTGTTATTAGAGAGGCTTGCGTGAGCGATAGTAAAGGCATCCTTTTTAAATACTATTTGTAATTAAATACGAACCAATTGTAGAGAAGGCTAAAAAATAGATATGCCTGCAAAATGTTAATTTTAAAAAGATATAGTGTATAGCGCGGTTTTTATTTTTCATAAAAACACGCCTAAATAAAAAAAATCCACCTTAAAAAAGATGGATTTTATATATATAAAACTAAAGAGTTTAGCTTAAAGCTTCTTTAATTCTTTTAATTGCTTCTCTTATTTGTAGCTCTGAAGCTGCATAAGAAATACGGATACAATTTGGTGCACCAAAAGCTTCTCCTGTTACTGTAGCAACATTAGCTTCTTCTAATAACAACATTGCAAAATCGCTAGCGTTTTCTATTAATTTACCTTTAATAGTTTTACCAAAGAAAGCAGAGATGTCTGGGAAAACATAAAAAGCACCTTCTGGTACGTTTACGTTAAATCCGTCTATTTCTCTTAATAAATCAATAATAATACCTCTACGAGTTTTAAACTCGTCTACCATGTATTGAATTTTAGATACAGGTGCTAAAACAGCAGTTATTGCAGCTCTTTGTGCAATACAGTTAGTACCAGAAGTAATTTGTCCTTGTAGTTTAGTACAAGCTTTAGCAATCCATTCAGGAGCACCAATGTAACCAATTCTCCAACCTGTCATTGCAAATGCTTTTGCTAATCCGTTAACAGTAATTGTTCTGTCGTATAAACTTGGTATTGCAGCAATACTAAAAGGTTTTGTTTCGTAGTTGATGTGCTCGTAAATTTCATCACTCATAATAAAAATATTAGGGTATTTTTCTAATACTTTTCCTAACGCTTCGTATTCTGCTTGCGTATACATAACACCACTTGGGTTGTTAGGTGAGTTAAATAAAATTAACTTTGTTTTTGGTGTAATAGCAGCTTCTAATTGTTCTGCTGTTATTTTAAAGTTAGTTTCTATAGAAGATGGTATTTCTACAGATTTAGCTTCGCACAAAGTAGCAATTGCAGAATAGCTTACCCAGTAAGGACAAGGTAATAAAACTTCGTCTCCAGGGTTTAATAATACTTGCATTATGTTTGCAATAGACTGTTTTGCACCAGTAGATACTACAATTTGACTTGGTTTGTAGCTAATATTATTATCGCGTTTAAATTTTGTGCAAATTGCTTCTTTTAATTCTAAATATCCATCTACAGGAGTATACGAATTATAGTCTTGATTAATTGCCTCTACAGCAGCTTCTTTAATAAAATCTGGAGTGTTAAAATCTGGCTCTCCTAAACTTAATCCAATAATGTCTTTCCCTTCTGCTCTTAATTCTCTAGCTTTTGCTGCCATTGCTAAAGTTTGAGAAGCTGGCAAGCTATTAATTCTGTCTGATAAAAGATTTTTCATTTTACTGTTTCTTGATATTTATTTATGCTAATTCGGGTTTTTGACCTAAAACCCCTAAGTGTCTAAAATGTTCTATAATGGCTTTACGCATTGTTGCATACTCATTATAAGGTAAATTAAATTCTGCAGCAGTTTCTTTTACAATTTTGGCTAATTTACCATAATGTACATGAGAAATGTGCGGAAATATATGATGTTCTACTTGGTGATTTAAACCACCAGTATAAAAGTTTACAAACCAATTGGTAGGTGCAAAATTAGAGGTGGTATATAATTGATGTACTGCCCATGTGTGCTCTAAATTACCGTCTTTGTCTGGTAATGGCATTTCTGTATTTGGTACTATATGTGCTAATTGAAACACTAAACTAAGTATCATACCTGCCGTGTAATGCATTATAAAAAAACCTATTAAAACTTTCCACCAAGCAATGTCTAAAACAACAATAGGTAATACTACCCAAAATAAATAATAAGCTACTTTAGTAACTACTAGCTTAGTCCATTCTGTAGCTGGATTTGGGAATTTTCCGTAAGATAATTTTCGTTTTAAATAACGATGCATTTGCTTAATGTCTGTAGTGATGGCCCAATTTATGGTTAACAAACCATATACAAATATAGAGTAATATTTTTGAATTTTATGTAATTTTAACCATTGAGAATGTTTAGAAAATCGGATGATTCTTCCGGCATCAATATCTTCATCGTGGTCTTTAATATTTGTAAAAGTATGGTGTAAAACATTGTGTTGCACTTTCCAATTATATACATTACCTGCTAAAATATACATACTGCTACCCATTAACTTATTAACCCATTTTCTTTTAGAAAAAGATTCGTGGTTTGCATCATGCATAACATTCATACCTACACCTGCCATACCAATACCAGTAACTACCATAAGTAATGCCATTACCCACTGTGGCATATTGCTAATAGATAGTATTAAAATAAAAGGCACTAAAAATAAAGAAAACATTAGAATAGCTTTAGCATACAATAGCCAGTTACCTGTTCTTTGTATGTTATTTTCTTTAAAGTAAGAATTTACCCTTTTATTTAAAGTTCTAAAAAACTTAGCTTTATCTATTCTAGAAAATTGTATTGTTTTCATTAAGTGATTTAATATGAGTTGCAAAAATATGCATTTTGAAACGGTTTTTATGATAAACGTGTCTTTTTGTTAAGAATTGTTCTAAACAATTAACTATTTTTGCACTTCTAACTTATTTATTGATGGAAATTATACAAAAATATTTTAAAAATTTATCAGAAAAGCAAACTGAGCAATTTTCTAAATTACAAGACTTATATGAAGATTGGAATTTAAAAATTAACGTAGTTTCTAGAAAAGACATAGACGAACTTTATTTAAGACACGTTTTGCATTCTTTAGGTATTGCTAAAGTAATGCAATTTAAACCAGGCTCTAAAGTAATGGATGTTGGTACAGGAGGTGGTTTTCCGGGGATTCCGTTGGCAATAATGTTTCCAGAAACACAGTTTCATTTGGTAGATTCTATTGGAAAAAAAATAAAAGTAGTAAATGAAGTTGTAGAAGGCTTAGGGTTAGAAAATGTAAAAACTACCCATGGTAGAGTAGAAGAGGTAAAAGATACTTATGATTTTATTGTAAGTAGGGCAGTAGCGCAAATGGAAACTTTTGTGCGTTGGAACAAAGGTAAAATTTCTAAGAAACAAAATCACGACCTTAAAAACGGAATATTATACTTAAAAGGAGGCGATTTAACCGAGGAGTTAAAATTATACACTTCTGCTACTATTTATGATTTACCAAATTATTTTGAAGAAGATTTTTTTGAAACAAAAAAAGTAGTGCATTTGGGCATGAAATTTAAAAGCTAATACATTTTGAAATATACAATTTTAGGAAATACAGATTTTAATATTAGTAAAGTTGGTTTGGGGTGCTGGCAATTAGGTGCAGATTGGGGAAACGAAATACCAGAAAAGAAAGCTTTTTCTATTTTGAATGAAGCTGTAAATAACGGAATTAATTTTTTTGATACTGCAGATGTATATGGAAATGGCTTAAGTGAAACGACTATTGGTAAGTTTTTAAAAACAACTAATACACCAATAATAGTTGCAACCAAATTTGGTAGAGGAGCAAATGTTTTTCCTGATAATTATTCTGAAAATGCTTTAAGAGCGTCCGTACTAAATGCAATTAAACGGTTAGGTGTAGTTTCTTTAGATTTGTTACAATTACACTGCGTACCTTTAAATGTTTTAAAAGAAGGTGCTATTTTTAATTGGTTAAGAACTTTAAAAAAAGAAGGACTTATTAAATCTTTTGGAGCCAGTGTAGAATCTGTAGAAGAGGGTTTATTGTGCTTAGAAGAAGAGGGGATTACCTCTTTACAAGTAATTTTTAATGTATTTAGACAAAAATTAATAACTACTTTATTACCCGAAGCAGAAAAAAAAGGAGTTGGTATTATTGTACGATTGCCTTTAGCTAGTGGTTTACTAGCAAATAAATTTACTAAAGAAACTGTATTTCTAGAAAACGATCACAGAAACTATAATAAAGATGGTGATGTTTTTAATGTAGGAGAAACTTTTGCAGGATTGCCTTTTGATAAAGGTGTAGATTTAGTATCTAAAATTAAAGATAGTTATTTACCAACACATACAAATATGGTATTGTTTGCTTTACGTTGGATTTTAGATCATAAAGCAATAACAACCATTATACCAGGTGCAAGCTCTGTAGAGCAAGTAAAAACAAATGCAGCTGCAGCAGATTTAGAACCTTTAGGTATTGAAGTTCATGAAAAATTAAATAAATTTTATGAGCAAGATGTTGTCCAGTTCATAAGAGGTTCTTACTAAAAATAGTGTTTTACTTACCGTAAAGTTACGGTAAGTAAAACAGTTATTTATTTGATCTTGTTGCGTCTTTCCAATGATCTGTTCTAAAGGAAGATACCGGTAGTAAATTACCTCCAAAAAGAGAACCAGATACCCAATTACTCCACGCATAACGAACAGCAACAGGTTTTGGCACTTTACTACTACTTACAAATACCTTTTTTCTGTTTATAATTTTTGCAGTAGCAGGGTAAAAAACTTTATCATCTCCAGCAATTTCAAAATCTGCTAATTGTTTATAAGTGTATAAATTTTGTTCTTTGTTATTAAAGCTTAAAAGAATTCCTTTGTCTTTTATTTCTAATGATTTGTATGATGGAGATTTACTATTTACAGCACTAAAACCATAAGTTTGGTTAAGTGCATTAAACAACAACCTATCTGCAACTTTTTTCTTTTCAGGGGGATGAATGTAATCTTTATGACCAATATCTAATGTAACAGCCATTGCAGAATTAGGTATTAGTTTTAAGCAATGCAACTGAGCTTCTCTTAAAAAAGCGGTATTTTTAGGATTGTTAAAAGCCTTTAGGTTTTTATAATTAAAAGGAGCTATTTGTACATAATTAAAAAAGAAATCTCCTATTCCCCAACGAGCCCTCCAATCTTTAACCATCGCAGGAAATAGTTTTTTGTACAACTCGGGGTTGTTTCTGTTAGATTCTCCTTGATACCATAGCATTCCTTTTATGGTATACGGAATTAACGGATGTATCATTGCATTAAACAAAGCTGTAGGAGTTCTTTGTGTATGGGTTTCTTTTCTATGAATGTTCTCGTAGTTGCTAACTGTTTCCTTACTCATCCAAGATTGTATGGTGCTACCTCCCCAAGAAGTATGAATAATACCTACAGGGCAATCTAAAATTTGTTGTAATTGTTGTCCGTAAAAATAACCAATAGCGCTAAAATCAGCTACATTACTTGGTGTTGCTTGTTGCCAAGGATTGTGTTTTTTTAAGTCTTTTAGAGGTTTTTTTGATCCAATTTTATGAACAGAAAAAAGGCGTAAATTAAAATTATTAGCTTTAGCAATTGCCAAAGGAGCATGGTAGGTAGGTTGTCCTGGGTATCCTTTCATAGGATGATACATATTAGATTGCCCAGAGCATAACCAAACTTCACCAAATAAAATATTTTTTAAATTAATTTTAGAATCTTTACTTGTTAAGGTTATTGTTTGTGGTTTTTTACTATTGGTAGTTTTTATTTTTATTGTCCAGTTTCCTTTATCATTTGCAGTTATTTTAATAGCATTTTTAAACCAAGAAGTTTTAATAGTTATTTTTTCGTTTGCACCTGCCCATCCCCAAACATTTACTTCTGAGTTTCTTTGTAAAACCATATTAGAAGAAACAATAGCAGGTAATTTTATTGTTGCATTTGCAGGTGTTATACATAAAAAAAGTAAAATAGTTAACTGAATATAAAGTTTCATCTTTAAATTATAGATTTAAAAAATAGAAGAAGCTGTTTTTGTTGTAAAGTGTTCTAAAAAACACATGCCTTTGTAAGAATTTCCTTTTTTATTTAATTTAGGACTCCAGACAGCAATACAATATTCATCTGGATGAATAGCAATAATACCACCACCAACGCCACTTTTACCAGCAAGTCCCACTCTAAAAGCAAACTCACCAGATTCGTCATAAAAACCACAAGTAAGCATAATTGCATTTATTCTTTTTGTCTGACTAGCATTTAATACTTCTTTACCAGTTTGTGTTTTAAAATTATCTTTAACTAAATACATAAAGGTGTTAGAAAGCTCTTTACAAGTCATTTTTATAGAACAAATATGAAAGTAAAAATCTAAAACTTCATCTACTTCGTTTTTAATATTACCAAAAGACTTAATAAAATTACACAATGCTACGTTTCTGTAACCAGTATTTTTTTCTGATTCAGCTACTTTTTCAGAATAGTTTAAATCAGGGATGTTTGAAGTTTCTCTACAGAAATTTAAAAAATCTTCCATAGGATTTTTTAAGTGGCTAATTAATACATCTGCAACTACAATAGCGCCAGCATTTATAAATGGATTTCTTGGTTTACCACAGTCTGCCTCTAGTTGTAAAAGAGAGTTAAACGGGTTTCCAGACGGTTCTACATCTACTCTGTCCCATAATTTTTCTCCCTCTAATTTATAGGCTAATGTTAAAGAAAGTGTTTTACAGATACTTTGTATAGAAAATTTTGTGTCAGAATTTCCAATTCCGAAATTTTCATTTTTTACTGTTGTAATATTAATACCAAAATTAGTAGGATCTACCAAAGATAATTCAGGAATGTAGTTTGCAACTTTACCTGTATCTTCTATTTCTTTTACATCTAAATAAATATCTTCAATAATTTTTTTGTAGGTATCCATTAATTTTATTTTTTATGCTATGTTAAGTGAATTATTAGTTTAAGGTAAAAATAAATTATTTTTACTACACTGTTATTTTTAGTCGAAAAAATGTGTTTAACTTTAGAAAAAAGATAAATAAATTTAAAATTTCAATACATTACAAAAGATGTATTATTGTTTAAGCTGATATTGATACCACAAAAAATATTTTAAAAATGGAAGAACAACTACTAAAAGAAGAATTAATTAATGTGTATGATGTTTATATTAAGGGGTTTAAAAACAACGATATGGAATTAATAAACAGCATTATAAATTTTCCGATAGCTATTTTAAAAGATGGAGAAATAGCTATGTTAAATCGTTATCCGATCAATCCTAAACAGTTAAAAATTGAAAAAGAATGGGATCATTCTACAGATTGGAAATTTGAAATAACTGCAATAAGCAAAAAAAATGCACACATAAATGCTTCTGCTATTAGAAGAAAACAAAATGGTGATTATATTGAAAAAGTTAGTGCTTTTTATGGGTTTGCTAAACTGAAAGGAAAGTGGAAAATGTGTAGCTTATCTGAAATTATATCATAAATACATAGGGTTAGTTATATAGTTTTAATTAATTAATTAAAAATTAAAAAAAACATAATTTTTTTAAGAAACAAATTGTTATGCCAGTTGTATTAAGATAGCTAAAATACCAATAGTTAGACATAGCGGAGAAAATAGTTTAGTATCAGATTTAGCAAAATCTGAATGATTTATTTTTTTAAAAAAACCAAGATACTTAAAATCCCCAATAGCTCTTAAAATAAAAATTATAGCAATAAACCATCCTGTATAGTTAATAATCGAATTGAAAGAATTTAATGTTACTATTTGTGATTTTTCTAAATATACTGTTGCAAATACTAAAAAGACTATAGCTACTAATAATGTGGCAAATTTTGGAATTTTAAGAGATGTTAACTGATTATTTTTTGTTGGAATTACATTTTTTAAACCCCACATACCTCCAAGAAACCAGTAAAAATGAAATACAGCAATTGTTGTAAAAATTACAACTAGAAGTAAAGATGCTGATAAAGTAAACATAGATATTAATTTTATTTAGTACAAATGTACTAAATAAAATTTAATATAGTACTCTTGTACTAAAAATTATATATTTGTAGTAATGAAT
>CALHCK010000063.1 GCA_937936695.1 uncultured Polaribacter sp. | reverse complement strand
TAAGATGTCTTTAAAATTATTAATAGAAACTTTTTGAAGCTCTGTAGCACCTTTTAAAGAAGCTTTATAATGACTATTAATTTCATTAAAAAGGGTATTTAAATCCCATGTTCTAAAATCGATGGCATCTATTTTTTTAGCTGTTTTTGTTCTGTTGTAAAAATTATATCGATTTTTTTTATAGTATTGCCAATACAAATTGGCTAAAATATTTTGTAAAATATTTTTGGTTGGGAAACTAGTTAAAGCAATGTGTTTTTTAAAGTTATTAATAACCTTTAATTGTGCATCTTCTTCTAGTATTAAAGAAAATTTACTTTTGTAAAAAAGAGACTTTATTAACTGCGGAGCGTTGTCTGTTTTTTCTGCTTTTGTATAGATGTTATCTACAATCTTTAATGCCGATTTAGGTAAATTCTCTAGTTCAAGTTTTTCTACTTGTTTCCAATGGTTATTATACGAATTTTGAGCTATAGAAATAGCAGAAAATAAGAATACGATTAAAATTGTTATTGTAAATTTTTTCATAAATCAATTTTGAAAGACAATATTTTTTACTAGACAGTATTTATTATACTGTTTTGTATATACCTGTAATTTATAAATTTTTACAAGATATTTAAGCATAATTATTAAGAAACAAAAAACGAGCCAATTGGCTCGTTTTTTGTTTCTTAAATGATATTATTTCTTGATGATAAATTCACATCTTCTATTTAGCTCATGCTCTTCTTCTGTACAGGCATCTTCTGTTGCACATTTTTTTATAGGTTTAGATTCACCATAACCTATGGCAGTAACTCTATTTCTACTAATACCATTTTCTATAATATAATCTCTAACAGAGTTTGCTCTTTTTTGAGAAAGCTCTAAATTATATTTTTGAGGTCCTCTAATATCAGAGTGTGTAGCAACTTCTATTACTATAGCAGGATTGTTTTTCATAACAGCAATTACCTTGTCTACTTCTAGTTTAGCATCTTTACGTAAATACCAAAGTTTGTAATCAAAATTAACACCTCTTGTTTCAACAGATGTTTTGTTGTTATTAACAATAATAATATCTTTTTTTACAGGAACAGGTTTTTTTACTGGAACAGGTTTTCTTGTTATACGATCTCTACGTATAGTTTTTCTTTCTTTTTTTTCTTGCTTTATTGCTTTTAAAGCAATAGCTACTTTGTTGTTTTTACCTCTAGTAGCATCTATAATAACCTTTTTTTCTTGTTGTTGATATCCTTTTTTAGAAGCAACTAAAGTGTAAGTAGCTGTACATTTTGTATTGTAATTTAGTTTTCCTTTAGCGTTTGTTTTTAGAGAACTAGATTCAGCAGTACCTTTATTAATTAAAAGGTTAGCATTGTATAAGCCTTGTTTAGTATCTGCATCTGTAATTGTTACCGCTATAACTTGTTTACAACCTTCAATAATTAAAGGTTTTATTTCAGATACTTTGTAAATATCATCGCTTCCTTTACCAGAAAGTCTGTTAGAAGCAAAGTAACCTACTTTAGTTTTAGTATCTATGTTAAAAGAAAAATCGTCGTAACTAGAGTTAATAGGTAACCCTACATTATCTGGTTTAGAATAGTTGTTTTTAGATATTTTACTTACAAAAACATCTAAAGACCCAAAACCAGGATGTCCGTTAGAAGAAAAATAAAGTTCGTTCTTTTTGCTAATAAAAGGAAACTGTTCTTTTTTACTTGTATTTATAGTTGCACCTAAATTTGTAGCTTCTCCATATTTTCCTTGTTTTAAAATAGCAATAGAATAAATATCAAAAGAACCAAATCCCCCAGGCATATCAGAAGCAAAATACAATGTTTTTTCATCTGCACTTAAAGCAGGATGTTCTGTAGAGTACGTATTACTGTTAAAAGGTAAAGATTGTACATTTGTCCATTTACCTTCTTTTAACTCCGCTTTAAAAATTTGTAAGTGAGTGATTTTTAAACTATCTCTTTTTCTAGTATTATTTGTAAAATTATTTCGTGTAAAATAAACTGTTTTACCATCTTTTGTAAACACAGCATTTGCTTCATGTACTTTTGTATTTATATTATCTGAAATGCTATTATAGCTTTTTTCTTTAGCATTTATATCTGACAACGGAATTTCATAAATATTTAAATAGGGTGTATTGTTCCATTTATACAATTTTTTAAAAAGTGAGTTTTCTTTCTTTGTAGCTGAAAAAACAAGTTTTCCTTTATATGGTATAGCTCCAAATTCAGAGTTTTCTGTATTAATGGCAAGGTTTTCTATTTTATAACGTTCACCTATTTCTGTAATATTAGATAAATAAGCATTTTTTGCATCTAACAGTTCTAAAGCTTTTTTGTCTTTTTTACTTTTATAAAATTCTTTTAATAGAGCATTTGCTTTTTCAGGTTTATTAATAGCTTTTAATGTTTCAGAATATTTTAGATACACATCATCTGTTAATTTTCTTTTATAGTACGTCATTAAGTATTTATAATAACGGTTTGCTTTACTCATATTATTAGTATAATAGTAGCTATCTGCTAATTTATGTAAAGCATTGTAAGATGTAAAATCTTCTAAAAAACTTTTATATAAAGGTATTGCTTCTGCATAATATGCTCTTGCAAAATAGTTGTCTGCTCTTTTAGTATTGTAAGACTGCGCATTACAAATTATTGTAAAGCAAAAAAGAAATATGGCGATTAAATTTTTTTTCATGATGCTATAATTTTAAAAGAATCTTGGAGATTTGTCATACCCTTTTTTGAAACTTAATAAGTAAAGATCAAAAAGCAATATTATTTCATGAGAACCCGAGTTAAATTCTCCCAAATTAGAGGTAGTGTAGTCATAGGCATATCCAATTCTAAAATTATCGGTAGCTCTAAGATTAAACATTCCGCTAAAAGAATCGTTAAGTCTGTAAGAAACACCAGCTTCAAAACGGTTATTAAATAAAATGTTTAAAGAGGTATCTGCAATAACTGAAGACCCATCTACATATCTAGCTAAAAAAGATGGTTTTAGTTTAAAGCTTGAGTTTAATTTAAACACGTATCCTGCTGTTAAAAAGAAATGAATTTCTTCGGCACCAAGTCTATTTAAACCGTTGTTTTCTTCTAATTGTTTTGTTTTTAAAAAGTTTGGAGCAGAAAAACCAGCATAAAATTTATCTGTATAATAAAAAGCACCTACACCAAAATTAGGCAATACCCTGTTCTGATTTAAAAAAGCAGGATCATCTGTTAGTAAACCATCAGGTAATCTAAAACCGCTAAAATTAGTTTCAAAATTGGTGAAACCCGCTTTTAAACCTAGAGATAATTTTTGAGTTTCGCCCAATTGTAATATGTATGCAAAATCTGCATATACATTGTTTTCTTTTAAAATACCATCACCAATATTATCTGAAATAGCAGAAATACCTACTTCAATTTTTTTACTTAATGGTGTGTGTGCAAATAATGTATAGGTTGTTGGAGCTCCTTCAATAGATACCCATTGAGAACGATTCATGACTCCTAAATTGATAACTCCAGTATCTCCTGTAGCATAAGCAGGGTTTATTACACTTAAGTTATACATATATTGGGTGTACTGCGGATCTTGTTGCGAGAAGGCAAAGAAATGCAATGCAAATATTAAAATAAGAATTAATTTTTTCATCTATCTTTTATTGAATTATTTACTCAAGTATATTCTACCTTGTTTTGGTTCTAAATTATTGCTGTTATAATTTAAAATATAAAAATATACTCCACTCGTGGTAACTTTACCTGTTTTAGAATTTTCACCATTCCACTCTGGATTGTCTTTATTAAGTTTAGCAATAGACTGACCATATCTATTAAAAATCTCTAATTCATAGTCTGGGAACGTAAACATAATATTAGGAATATGGTAGGTATCGTTTCTACCATCATTATTAGGAGAAAATCCATCAGGAATAAAAAAGTCAAAACTATTTGGGTCGCAATTAGATAAACTAACAGATATTAATAAACGTTCTGTTTCACAAGAACCACTTACACCTGCAACATAGTATTCTACATTTTCTTGTACTGTCTCAGAATTATCTATTTGATTTCCTGCTATGGCAGCATCATACCAAATAAGTTCAAAAGCATCATCTTTGGTAATGTCTGCTTCTAAATCTTCTAAAGTTAAATTATCTAATGCACATAATAAGTTAGAACCTGTATATTCAGGAATCATAGAATCAAGTGTTGTAGGTGTAAATTCTAACCTTGTATCAAATTCGCAACCGTTAATATTTTCTACAGCAAAATAACTTTGTCCGTTAACAATAGGTGTACTAAGGTTTAAAATATTACCACCTGTTGGAGCGTCATACCATAAAATATTATTAGAATTTTCGTTGATGCTCAAGTTTGCTAAGTTAGAATTGTCTGTAGTACAAAATATAGGAGTTGTGTCATTAGAGGTTAATAAAGAAGGTCTTACTAACTGTACAACAACAGGTACTCTATCTGTATTCACACAATTTTCTCCTAGACTAGATGAGGTAACATAATAATCTTCTCCGTCTATTAATATTGTGTTTTCGTCTATAGGAGTTTCAGAATTAAGACTTTCATACCAAATTAAATTTTCTCCAGATGTAACTATAATGTCAGATATTTTTGGCTCAATTAAGGTAGAATTAATACAAAAAGATTGATTTATATCTAGAACAGGTACTGCGGGTATTGTGTTTATAGTAACATTAAATTCTAGACGCGTATCAAATTCGCATCCATTAATATTTTCAACAGCATAGTAACTTTGTCCGTTAACAAGTGGAGTACTTAAATCTAAAGGATCACCACCTGTTGCAGAATTGTACCATAAAATATTATTTGAATTTTCGTTAATACTTAAGTTTGCCAAATTAGGATTATCAATACTACAAAATACAGGATTTGTATTATCAGAGGTTAATAAAGATGGCCTTACTAATTGTACAAAAACAGGTACTCTATCTGAATTAATACAGTTAACTTCAGGATTAGATGATGTAACGTAATAATCTTCTCCGTCTACTAATATTGTATTTTCGTTTATAGGAGTTTCAGAATTAAAACTTTCATACCAAATTAAATTTTCTCCGGATGTAACTACAATGTCAGATATTTTTGGTTCAAATATAGTAGTACTAGAGTTTATGCAAAATGTTTGGTTGGTATCTAAAACAGGCAATGGAATAGGAGGACTTATTGTAAAATTTGTAGTGTTCGTAAAATCAAATTGAGTCCTACACTGATTTGTGTCATTTTGAGTACTGTTTAGAGTAATAGTATAATTGTTAGCGGGTAAGTTAGTAACATCAATATTATAATTTGTTACACCACTAATTAAAGATATAGGATTGCTTGCTACAATTTCTGATGTTTCTTGATTGGTAATTGTATAATTTATAGTGTAGCTACCATTACTTATAGGTGGGGCATTAATAACTGCTTCTAATGTTTTAGCGTTACAAGAACCACCTTCTAAAAAATCTAATGTAATGTTTTCTGGAATTAAGTCAGCAGAAAAATCAAAGTTAATACATTCAAGTCCTTTGTTTATAGCATTTTCTATTCTTAGGTTGTAATCAATAGCGTTTTCAGGAAAAGAAGAAATATCAACAGGTAAAGTTGCAGACCCATTTGTAAAAGTTATTTCTTGATTTTGGATGTTTCTAGTAGTATTGTTTA
>CALHCK010000062.1 GCA_937936695.1 uncultured Polaribacter sp. | reverse complement strand
CCTAAACGTCTTACATTATTATCGTCTATTTTATAAATAGATTCTCTAAATTTCTCTATTCCTGATGTACCCGTTCCAAAAATTAAACCAGAATCGTAATCTAAATCAGAATTGTTATCAACAGTAAAACCAGCATCTTTCCAAGCATCAACACCCGCCATTACACCATATAAAATAGAAGTACTATTAAAACCTCTTAATTGTAAAGGCGATAAATATTCGAGTTTTTTTTCTTCAGAAACCTCAGGAATACCACCAATACAACAAGAAAACCCTTTGTCTTTTAAATTTTGATGAAATGAAATTCCTGATGTACCTTCTTGTATTGCTTTGTTAAATTCATTTAACCCAACACCATTTGGTGCAACCACTCCTAAACCTGTTATAACAACTCTGTTTTTTATTTGTGTTGAACTCATTTCAGTATCTTTTTTCTAAACTTTATTTATTTTACTGCAATCATTCCAGAAATAACTCCTCTACAAACTAGCTCGTTTTTTTCATTTATCATCTTTACTTTACATTTTAATTTATTAAATCTAAAGTATTGTTTTTCTGAAATAACAGTTACTTTTTCATTAGGTAAAACAGGTATATAAAAGTCTATTTGATTGGATGTTAGTGCTATTTTTGGATATTTACCTGTTGTTAAAACAGTATCTTTTAATAAATAAATACCTAAACAAACCACCCCTATTTGTGCCATGGTTTCTGTTAAAATAACACCAGGTGTTACAGGATTATCTTTAAAATGACCTTTATAAAAAAAAGCATCATCTTTAAAAATATAACTACCCGTTACTCCATTTTCAGATATTTCTAATACCTCGTTTACAAATAAAAAAGGAGCTGTATATGGTAATTTTTCTATGATTTGTTTCTTGTTCATTTTTATTAAACTAAACATACCTCACAGGTTTTAAAAACCTGTGAGGTCTTTCTTACTATTCTAGTGTTATAGATTCTAAAATAACTATTTCCTTAATTTTATGAGCATCTATAAAGTTTTGTTTATCATTAAAAATATTTAAAACAAACTCTCTTAATAAACTTGTTGGTTTATCTGATAAAATTGAATGATATGAAGAGTGTTTGTAATTTCTAAAATTATCAATAAATTTATGATGCCTTGGGTTTAAATGAACATATAAAATCAATTGTTTTAAATATGTTTCATTATCTAATTTTATCCTTGAAAATCGGTCTTTAAATAAACTTCCGCTTCTTCCATATTTTTTATTAATACTCTTAGAATATGCGTTAAATAGATTATAAAACGATTGAGATATTTGTTTTGATGAAACTTTATCTTTTGTTTTTACTACAAAATGAAAATGATTTTTTAATAGACAATATGCTAAAATAGAGCAGGTATTAACAAGATGTTTTTTTGTTAAACTCAAAAAATAAGCATAGTTTTTTTCTACAATAAAAAGGTTTTCTTTATTGTTTCCACAATTGTAAATATGATAAAAAGAATCTTCTACTAAAACTTCATATTTCATTTTTTTTATTTTATCAGACCTCACAGGTTTTTATTCTACTTACCATTCTAATAACACTCTTTGAGCAGAAAATCCTGGACCAAAACTTAACATAATTCCTTTTTCTCCTTTAGCTAAATTTTTATCCATAAATCGTTCTAAAACATACAAAACCGTTGCACTAGACATGTTACCATATTTACGCAATACCTCTTTGGTATCATCTATATTTTTACCTAAAGATCCAAATAAATCTTCTACAGTTTGTACTATTTTTTTTCCTCCAGGATGAAAAATTAAATGATTTATAGCCGCTATATCTAAATTATTTTTTTCTAAAAAAGGATGAATAATATTAGGAAAATGTGCTGCAATTTTATCGGGTACTTCTTTATCTAAAATCATTTGTAAGCCTGTATTAACCAGTTTAAAACCCATCATTTCTGTTGCATCGTAAAAATGATACATTTCTTCGTCTATAATTTTTGGTCCTTTATCTTCTTCGTAAGAAGATAAAATTACACTCGATGCTCCATCACCAAAAATAGCGGCACTTACAATATTGGTCATCGAATAATCATTTAACTGAAACGTTGCCGTTGGTGCCTCTACAGCAACTACTGCAGCTCTTTTATTAGGATTAGATTTTAAAAAATTTTGTGCATATATAATACCCGAAACTCCTGCTGCACACCCCATTTCTGTTACAGGTAAACGCATTATATTTTGTTTCATTTTTAAAGAATTAATTAAATACGCATCCATAGAAGGTATCATAATTCCTGTGCAACTAACGGTAATTATATAATCTAAATCTGTTGGTTTTAAATTGACTTTTTCTAATGATTTTTTTAAAGATTGTTCTGCCAATTTTACAACTTCTCTTTTGTATATATTATTTTTTTCTTCAAAAGATGTTGCTGTAAAAACTTCTTCTGGATGCATTATAGAATATCTTTTGTCTACTGCTGCTCCTTCAAAAATTTTAATTACTTTTCTCTGAAAACGTGGTTCTTGATCTTGCATCCATAATTTTACAAACGGAATAATATCTTTTGTTTCTTTATAATATTGAGGCAATTGTTTTGCCACTGCAGTTATTTTTACAGCCATTTATTTTTGTATTATCCATTGAAAACGGAAAGCCCATTTCCAAGAAATTTGTGGTTTTACGTTTATTTTTTCAGAAATTCTTTTTAAATCTTGTCTTTTAAATCCTCTTAAAACAGATATTAAACCATCGTTTACAATCATTTCATTTTTAATAAAAATAGACAGTAACATAAATAAGTAATATGCCAATTTATGACGGTGTAAATCGTTTACAATAATTGCTTTTTTTGTATGTTTTAAAGTATCTTTTAAAAAAGAAACTAATTGAGGTTCTTTAAAATGATGGAAGAATAAGGTGGCTAAAACAACATCAAATTTTCTATTTTTAAAAGCGTCAGAAAAAATATCTTCTGTTATAAAAGAAAGCTCTTTATACTCTGTAGATAATTCGTTTGCATATGCTATTGCCGTTGGATTTGCATCAACACCAATTAAGGTAAATTTATATCCGTTTTTTCTACCAAATTTTGCCACATCTCTTAAAATATCTCCATGACCACAACCTATATCTGCAATAACAAGTGGTTTTTCTTTTGGATGGTGTTTTAATACTTTTTTTAAAGAATTTACGGTAACTAAATTACCACCTAACCATCTGTTTATATTCTCTAATTTATCTAGAGTATCACGAAGCAAATCACCGCCAATAGAAAAATCATCCATTAACTCTTCTTTATCTGTTCTTTGTTTGGTACTTATAAAAAAATCCATTACAATTTTATAGGTTTTCCGTGGGTTTGTTTAATAATAATAGGTAATAAAAAAGGAGCTTTTTTTAACAATTGAAGTAATATAGCAGCAATGTTATCTTTTCTAAATAATAAAGCTATAAAATGTCCTGCTTTTAAACGCCATTTAAATTGATTTTTCCACTGTGTAAGATACTGTTTTTCGAGCTCATTTCTAGACACAACAGTACCATTTAAATATTTTAAAATAAGATTAGATGCTATTTGAGCAGATTGTATAGCCATACTCATTCCGTTTCCACAAAGTGGATGAATCATTCCTGCAGCGTCTCCGCACATTATTAAATGATTTTCTACTGGATTTTTAGTTTCAAATGATATTTGACTAATAGTTAATGGCGATTTAAAAATAGGTGTTGCATTACCAAAAATGTTTTTTAAATACTTATTTTTAAAAACAACTTTTTCTTGAAATTCTGTAATATTAGTATATTTTTTAAATGACGAATAACTTGTTATATAACATAAATTAATGGCATTATTTTCTACTTTAGAAACTCCGCAATAACCTCCTTTAAAATTATGAAGAGCTACCAAATTAGATTTAAAATTACCTTTTACATGAATTTTTACTGCTAAATAAGGAGATTTCTTTTTAATAAAATCTCTATTCATTTTTACATCTAAAACAGTTCTTTTACCAAAAGCACCAATAGCTATTTTAGCGTAAAAACTATTATTCTCTTTAGTTTTTATTGTAAATAAATCGTTTTTAAAAATAACATCTATTACTTGATCTTGTAAAATTACAACACCACTTTCTTTAGCTTTTTTGTACAATTCTAAATCTAAAGTATACCTAGAAATACCAAAACCACCCAATGGTAATTTTGCATAAATGCTATTACTTTTTGTGGTTGATAATTGAAATTTATCAATTTTAACAGCACCAAATTTAAAAGGATTGATTTCTAAAAAATCTAAATAAGGCAGTACCTCATTAGATATATATTCTCCGCAAACTTTGTGCTTCGGATACTCGTTTTTTTCTACTAGTAAAACCTTTTTATTAAATTTTGATAAATGAATAGCATTGCATAAACCTGCTAAACCTCCACCAATAATAATAACATCAAAATTTGTGGAGTTTTTTTTCATCTATTAATTTAATGTTTCTGCTAATTCTTTACCAATTAAACTACCTATAGAAACTCCTAAGCCTCCTAAACGAACACCACATGATACGTTTTCTGATAGTTTTTTAACAATTGGTTTTTTCTGATTACCAATTCCCATAATACCACTCCATCTGTGATCTATATCAAAATCTATTTCTGGTAAAATAGTTTCTTTTAAAATGGTTTCTAACTTATTTTGTACTATTTCTGTTTGACCGAAATTAGTAGTTTCTTCAGTTTTAAAATCTAAGTTTCTTCCTCCTCCAAATAAAATTCTATCTCCTATATTTCTAAAATAATAATAGCCTTTGTATAAATGAAAAGTACCCTTTATATGTAAATTTTTAATAGGTTTTGTTATTAAAACTTGTGCCCTGGCAGGTTTTACATTTTCTGCTACCAACGTATTGGTAAACCCATTAGTTGCAATAAAAAGTTTGTTGGTGGTAAAGGTTATTTTATCTGTTTTAATAGCTACTTTATTGGTGGCTTCTGTAAACTCTTGTATTGTTATATTATTTAAAATTTTAATACCTAATTTTTGTACTTTATTTAAAAGTTCGAAAGCCATTTTACCAGTATCTATCTGACCTTCAAAATTATTAACAATATACTGCTCGTAAACTTTTTTAAATTTAAATTGGTTATTACAAGTAGTAAAAACATCTTTATTAAAAATAGGTTTTAACAACTTATTAATTGCTGATTTTTTTGCGATACATTCTTCAAAAAAAGAAGCGTTTTCACACAATTCAAATCCTTTATTTAATTGAAAATCTATTTTTTTATCACCTAAATTTTCTCTTAAAATTTGTAATCCATTCCAGCGTTGGCTTACTAGATTAAAAATTTCTTCATCAGAATGTGTTTTTTTATCGTTAATTAATTCAGATAAACTACCAAAAGAGGCAAAACCAGCATTTTTGGTACTTGCACCCTGTGGTAACATTCCTTTTTCTAAAATTAAAATAGTAGCTTTTGGGTGTTTTTTCTTAAGAGCTAATGCACAATTTAAACCTACAATGCCACTACCTACAATAGTAAAATCTACATTTGTAAACCATTCTTTTAATTCCCAATAACTATAATTCATTACCAATATTTTTTAAAAATAAATACCACTATCTATTTTTATATATTTTGTAAAATTAAAGTTTATTTTCTCTTTTTTACAAGTTAATTGTTCCTTAAAAATCAAACTTTAGTTGTACCCAAAAAGGTTCTTTTTTTACGGTATTTAAATTTGCAAAAGAAATACCCAATAAACGTACAGAGTTTGTTAATTTATCTTGATACAATAGCTCTTTAACAATCGGAAAAAACTCTTGTTTTGTTTGCATAAAAAACTCTTTTGTTTTACTTCTTGTTTGTTGCGTAAAATCTGAATATTTTATTTTTAACGTAATTGTTTTGCCTTTGGTATTGGCTTTTTTCATGCGTCTTTCTAATTCATCAGCAATTTTATCTAACTTTTCTATCATATAAATTTCTGACGAAATATTTGTATTAAAAGTTCGTTCTGCTGCTAACGATTTTCTAATTCTGTTTGGTTTTACAGCACTGTTATGTATACCTCTAACAATATTGTAATAATGCAAACCAGATTTACCAAATAATGTGGTTAACTCTTCTAAGTTTTTTTGTTTTAAATCGTTGCCAACAAAAATACCTAAATTATACATTTTAGCAGCAGTAACTTTACCAACACCATAAAATTTATTTACAGGTAATTCTTCTAAAAAAAGTAACACTTCATCTGGGTTTACCGTTTTTTGTCCGTTAGGTTTGTTAATGTCTGAAGCTACTTTTGCTATAAATTTATTAATTGATATACCTGCAGAAGCTCTTAACCCAGTTTTATCGTATATTTTTTGACGGATTTCTTCTGCTATTAAACTTGCAGAAGGATTTCCTTTTTTATTCTCGGTTACATCTAAATAAGCTTCATCTAAAGAAAGTGGTTCTACTAAATCTGTGTATTCATAAAAAATTTCTCTTATTTGTAAAGACAATTCTTTATAACGTGCAAAATCTGATTTTACAAAAATAAGATGCGGACATTTTTGTTTTGCTAAAAAACCACTCATTGCAGATTTTACTCCAAATTTTCTGGCTTCGTAACTAGCCGCAGACACAACTCCACGAATTTCATTACCACCCACAGCAATTGCTTTACCTCTTAATTCAGGATTATCTAACTCTGCTACAGACGCGTAAAAGGCATCCATATCTACATGAATTATTTTTCTAAAAGGAGGATTAAGTAGGTTGTTACTCATTGTAATAAATACAATATTTAGTTTTTCTTTAGTATTTTAAAGATAAATTAAAATTGTAAGACAAAACACATACTTTAGTTGTTTTATGAATCTCTTAACTGTATAAAATTTATACAATAATTTACAACCTCTTTTAATTCTTTAGACATTTCCTCTTTTTTCCAAGGATGAAAAACATTAAACACGTGATCTGCTTTTTCTATAATTTTAAACTCGCTTTTAGTATTCCATTTTTTTAAATTTTCAGCTTCGTTTATTAATACAGAAGTATCATTGCTTCCATGAATTATTAAATGCGGTATTTTTAAATTTTCTGTAGCACTTTTAATTGTTAATCTATTTTCATTTTTTACAAAATTTTCATAAAATTGATAAAAATGAGGCATTTCTTGGTGAGTTCTACCATTTTTTACATAATAAACTCCTTTTTCTTTCCAAGCCAAAAACTCATCATTCTTAGGAAATCTACTTTTATAATCAGAAACACCTGCTAGAGTAATTACTCTTTTAATAGCGTTATTTTCATGTGCTTTTAGTAACACAATACCACCACCTCTACTATGCCCTATAAGAGAAATATCGTTAATATTTAGCTCTTTTTTATACTCAGTATTTGTAATTATCCAATTTAAAACACTTTCTAAATCGTCTAATTCTTTTGAATAATTATTGTTACCAAATGCATCTAAATCAGGAAAATCTATGGGTTGTTTAACCGTTCCTCCATTATGAGAAAAATTAAATTTTACAAAGAAAAAACCTGCTTCTGCAAAAGCATTAGCTACTAAATTCCAAGCACCCCAATCTTTATAACCTTTATAACCATGACAAAAAATTACTATTTTTTTTGGTTGATGAGTTTCTTTATAAAAAACATCTGTTACTATTGGTTTTTGATGTTTACCTTCTATTATTAAGTTTTTAATAGATTTCATTTACAATGTATTAGATAACAAATTTAAGTAAAGTAACTATAGCAAAACTAGCAGTAATAAAACTTAATACTAAGTTTATATTTTTTGTTAAATTACCTGTTTTTGCTTCTATTTTATAAGCAAATTTACCGTATAAATACAAAATATAAAAAGTACCTAATACAGAACCTAACACAAATAATAATACCGAAAGAGTATCAAAATGCATTAAATTATAAGTTGCTAAAAGTGCTGCAATACCACAGAAAAAAGGAATTGCAAACATGTTTAATGTTGATAAGAATATTCCTGTAAAAAAAGAATTTTTACCTTGTTTAGATACTTTTAAACGTTTTTTTTCTTTTTTATTTTGCTTGTAGAAGTAAAAAGATAAACTTAATAATACTAAAATTCCTACTTTCTGTAAAAACTCTAAAAAACTAGGATTACTTCTAATATACTCAGTTAAATATATAGATACATATGCTTGTAAAAAAACAACAAGAGAAACACCTAATAAAAAGAATTTAAATTCTTTTGGGTTTCCTTGTAATTTTATTTTTAGAGCAGTCATATTTAACACACTTGGTGGTGTGTATCCTAAAAACGAAAATACTAATCCTAAGAAAAAAATTGAAACCATATACATTCTTTTACAATATGTCGAAATCAATCATAAAAAATTACTTTATTAACAATTTTATAGTATTTGTAATTTTGCTAAAAGTCTTAGAAAAAGTAATTATTTTATTACAGTAAACAAGTCATTTTAATGTGTGGTATACCATCTTCTAAATAAACATTACTAACTTTTTTAAAGTTATTTTTTTCGTAAAATGATAATAAATATAATTGTGCAGAAATAGTAATTACATGTACTTTAAATGTATTTTTTATTGTACATATTGCAGTTTGTATAAGTTTATTTCCTATACCTAATTTTCTATATTCTTTTTTAACTACAACTCTACCAATACTTGCATTTTTAAAATAATCTTCAGGTTTAAAAATACGAGCATAAGCAACTAAACTGTTGTTTTTAAAACCAATAATATGCAATGCTTTTAGATCTTTAAAGTCTGTATCTAAGTATACACAATCTTGTTCTACAACAAACACAGCAGCTCTTAGTTGTAAAATTTGATAAAGCTCTTTTGTAGTTAATTCTGTAAATGATTTTATAACAAACTTCATTTTAAAAATTTTTGATAATTATTTTTAAAATGAAGTTTATAATTATACAGCGCAAGAAATTTTATTTACTCTATTTTGATGTCTTCCACCTTCAAATTCTGTCGTTAAAAAAACATCTACAAAACCTATAGCTTGTTGTAAAGAAACAAAACGTGCAGGAATCGTTAAAATATTAGCATCATTATGTTGTCTGGTTAACGCAACTAACTCGTTATTCCAACACAAAGCAGCTCTAATACCTTGGTGTTTGTTAGCAGTAATTTGTGCACCATTACCAGAACCACATAAAATAATACCTAAAGTTGCTTTACCAGCCTCTACAGCATCTGCAGTTGGGTGTATAGCATCTGGGTAATCCATAGAATCATTGGTATCTGTTCCAAAATTTAAAATTTTATGTCCTTTATTTTCAAGATGTTTTATAATTTCGAACTTATATTCTGTACCTGCATGATCGTTACCTATTGCAATTGTCATAATTTATTGATTTTAATAGTATTAAACATCACAAAAATATAGAAATTAACGGTTATCAACAGTTATAAACATTCAAAATTTACTAAATATTAATAACTAGTTTGTTTTTAATGCTTTAAGTAGTTTACCTAAATGTTAAGAACTTCTTATAAAAAACAAGAAACTTTTTTTGGTTATTTTAATATTTATTATAATACAAGGAAGTGTTACATATATGCAAATTTTATTCTTAGTTTTTAATAATAGTTTATCAACATATTTTTTACAATTTATTTACACAAATTGTATTTTAAGTTATTCATAAAAATAAGTGAATACCTGTTTATAACTTTTGTTAATAACTGTATTTTATAATTGATTTTAAAGCTTTTAAGCAACTCATAAATTGTCAATTATTATTAATAACTCAAACTTAAAAATAAAAAGATATATTTTTATAGTAGCTATTCACATACTATTATAAACATCATTGTTTTTTTAAATTTTATAAAAGAAAAATAATAATACTATAGAATGTTGATAAGTGATATTTTTTTATTTTTACTTAAAATAAAAAGCAATGAAAAAACAATTCTTCTTATTCTGTACTTTCTTATGTGCAGTAACTTTTGGTCAAGTTCAGGTTGGACAAACTATTATTGGTAATACTTTAACTGAAAATCCTAAAAATAGTGTAAGTACTAATACAGATGGTACCATATTAGGTGTAGTAAATGGTAATCTTGTAAGTATTTACAAGATTATTAATAATAGTTGGCAACAAATAGGAAATAGTATAGAAGGTAAATCTGTAAAATTAAACGGAGACGGAACTATAGTAGCTGTTACAAAATCTAAAGAATTTAGTGTAGCAAGTATTTATAAAAATGTAAATAATAGTTGGGAACAAATAGGAGATGATATTATCAGTACGGACTCAAAAAATTATATAAATAGTTCAATAAGTTTAAGTGACGATGGTAGTATTATAGCTATAGGTATTAAATTCAAAAATATAGAAAAAAGACGTCTTCCTCCAGGTGTATCCTCAGCTTATGTAAGTATTTATAAAAATATAAATAATAGTTGGCAACAAATAGGGGATGATATTAATGGTATTGAATTTTTACATAGCAGTAATTTAGGAGTGTCAGTAAGTTTAAATAATAATGGTAATACTTTAGCAATTGGGTTAACAGGTGAAAATGATTTTAATAAAAATATTGGTCTTGTAAAAATTTATAGGAATATTAATGATATTTGGCAACAAATAGGTACTGATATTAATAAAAATTCGTCAGAAATTTATTTAGGAGAATCTGTTAGTTTAAGTGCAGATGGAAATATTGTAGCTACAGGAAAAACAATTAATAATAATAATGAAGATTTTTCTGGTCTTGTAAGTATTTTTAGAAATATAAATGATAATTGGCAACAAATTGGGGACAATATTATTGGTGAAGCAAATTTAGATAAATCAGGAGCTTCTATAAGTTTAAGTGCAGATGGTAATACTATTGCTATAGGAGCAGCTAATAATCATGGGATAAATGGAGAAAATTCTGGACATGTTAGAATTTATAAAAATATAAATGAAAGTTGGGAACAATTAGGAGTAGATATTGATGGAGATGCAACTGGAGATGCATTAGGATATTCTGTGAGTTTAAGTAAAGATGGTAATTATGTAGCAGTTCAAGCACCACTTCATAAATCTAGTGAAGAAGAAATTATAGGTCAAGTAAAGGTATATTCTTTAGCTTCTGTATTATCTTCAGATAACTTTATATTATCTAAATTTAGTATATTTCCAAACCCTACAAAAGGACAGTTTACTATTAGTTTATCAGAAGGTTTACAATTAAAAAAAGTACATATTTTTAATCAATTAGGTCAATTATTGCATGTAGCTACTTCATCAACAATAAAAATAAACAATTTACCAAAAGGAGTTTATTTTGTACAAATTATAACTAATAATG
>CALHCK010000061.1 GCA_937936695.1 uncultured Polaribacter sp. | reverse complement strand
TACAGAGTACTCTCTAGATATTTTGGTATTAATACCCCTATAAATACCACAGCAGGTATTAAAGAATTTAAAACTTTAGCACAAACTTTAATTGATGCAACACAACCTGGTACTTTTAACCAAGCAATTATGGATTTTGGCGCATTGCACTGCAAACCTCAAAATCCGCTTTGTACCACCTGCCCATTTGCAGATAGCTGTATTGCTTTTGCAAAAGACTTAATTAAAAAACTACCTGTTAAGGAAAAGAAAATAAAAGTAAAAAAAAGATACTTTAATTATTTAGTAGTAAAAACAGCAAATAATACTACAATATTAAATAAAAGAGAAGGCAAAGGAATTTGGGAGGGCTTGTATGAGTTTCCTGTTATTGAAACCAATGCCATTATTAATAAAGAAGAATTAATACATACTGAAACTTTTAATGATTTGTTTTCTAATGATGCTACTATTTATTTACACAACGAAAAACAAATTGTACATAAACTATCTCATCAACATTTATACACCCAATTTTGGATTGTAGAAACAAAAAACACAACTGCAGCAAATATACAGTGGAACTCTATAGAAGAATACCCTGTACCTGTTTTAATTGCTAACTTCCTAGACAAATATCTAACCAAAACTAATTGATATTTTTAGTATATTTGATATTGTAATGATTTGTTCTTCTGTTTTATTTTAGAACATATAATAACATTAGACTTTTAAACATGGCAGGAACGATAAACAAAGTAATTTTAATTGGTAACCTTGGAGACGATGTTAAAATGCACTATTTTGATGACAAGAATAGCGTTGGTCGTTTTCCTATAGCAACCAGCGAAAGCTATACCAATAAGCAAACGGGAGAAAAAGTTACTACTACAGATTGGCATAATATTGTTGTAAGAAATAAATTAGCAGAAATCTGTGAAAAGTATTTAAGCAAAGGAGACAAAGTATATGTAGAAGGTAAATTAAAAAACCGTCAATGGGAACAAGATGGGGTAAAAAGATACGCTACAGAAGTGCAGGTAACAGAAATGACAATGTTATCTAACAAAAAAAATACTGAAACCTTAAATCAACCACAAAATAGTGTAGCACCAAAAACTTCTTTAACAGAAGAAAATGATGATTTACCTTTTTAATTAACATAAACCACATCAATTGGACCCAGATCCCGAACTTTTATTTTTACTTATTACAACCACAGACATACTAACAATTATTAATGTTTTTGCATTAATTTTACTTCTTATTAGTTCTGCTTTAATTTCTGGTACAGAGGTTGCTTTTTTTTCACTTTCTCAAACAGATTTAAATGAACTGTCTAACAACGGAAAAGAAAAAAACATTGTTGTTACTTTATTAGAAAAACCAAGAAAGTTACTAGCAACAATACTTATTACTAATAACTTTATAAATATATTAATAGTTTTACTCTTTGCATCTTTATCAGAAACATTGTTCGGCAGTTTTAATTATCAACTTAATTTATTGTTTTTTTCGGTACCTGTTCGTTTTCTTTTAGAAATTGTTTTAGTTACTTTTTTAATTCTTTTATTTGGCGAGGTTTTACCAAAAGTATACGCTTCTAAAAATGCGCTTCGTTTTTCTAAAACAATGTCTAAATTTATACATAGCGTAAATATTATATTAACACCTTTTAGCTTACCGTTAATAACAATTACCAAATGGATAGAGAAAAAATTAGGAAATAAAAACTCTCATTTTTCTGTAGAAACCTTATCGCAGGCCTTAGAACTTACTTCTGAAGGAGCTACCACAAAAGATGAACAAAAGATTTTAGAAGGTATTGTTAATTTTGGAAACACAGAAACGGTACAAATAATGAAACCTCGTATAGACATTTTTGCCATTTCTGAAAACGAAACGTTTGAAACTGTTTTAAATAAAATTTTAGAAAACGGTTATTCTAGAAATCCTGTTTACAAAGAAAACATAGATACTATTGTTGGTGTTTTGTATGCAAAAGACTTATTAGCACACCTAAATAAAAAAACTTTTAAATGGCAAAGCTTACTACGTGAACCTTTTTTTGTACCTGAAAACAAAAAACTAGATGATTTATTAATAGATTTTAGAGAAAAGAAAAATCACTTAGCAATTGTTGTTGATGAATACGGTGGTACAAGCGGTTTGGTAACTTTAGAAGATGTTATAGAAGAAATTGTTGGTGATATAAATGATGAGTTTGATGATGATGATTTATCTTACTCTAAAATTGATGCTAATAATTATATTTTTGAAGGAAAAACAACTATTAAAGATTTTTGTAGAGTTTTAGATGATGAAGACGAAGCCCTTTTTGAGGATGAAAAAGGCGAAAGCGAAACATTGGCTGGTTTTATTCTAGAAATATCCGGAAAGTTTCCTAAGAAAAACGATAAAATAAACTTTAAAAATTATACGTTTACCATAGAAGCTGTAGATAAAAAACGTATCAAACAAATTAAAGCAACAAGAAATGCGTAATATACCCCTTATAATTATTTGTATCATTTGTTTTATTTCTTGTAAAAACGATACTTTACCAAAACCTAAAGCATATTTAAGCTTAACATATCCTGCAAAATCTTATAAAAGTTTAACTGTACAAAGGCCTTATACTTTTAATGTTTTAAAAAGCACTACAATTAAAGACGAATCTAAAAATTGGCTAAAAATAAAATATCCTAATTTAAAAGGTTCTATAGATATTACCTACAGACCTGTAGAAAACAACTTAAAAGAATTATTAACCGAGGCAGAAAAATTAGTTTTTAAACATACTTTAAAGGCAGAACAAATTATTCCTAAAGATTTTGTAAACCCTAAAAAAAGAGTTTTTGGAAGTTTGTACGAAATTACAGGAGATGCTGCTTCTCATATTCAGTTTCATATTACAGATAGTACTCATAATTTTATAAAAGGTTCTTTATACTTTTATGCAAAACCAAATTACGACTCTATTTTACCAGCAGTAGCCTATATTAAAGAAGATATTTTGCAACTTATTGAAACTTTAGAATGGAAAAATTAAACAATTTCCATTTTCTTTAGTAAAAAAGAAGCATTCATATTTTTACATATTCCGTTTTTTAGTTGATAATCAAAATGTAATTCATCTGCTATTATTTCCGCATCAAAATAATAATTTTTAACGCTTGTAAACTCGTCTTCTAAGGCACACAAACTTACATCGTGTGTTGCAATAATACCTGTAGATTTAGATTTTGTAAGCTTTTCAACAAATTTTTTAGACCCAATTGCTTTGTCTTTACTATTAGTACCTTTTAAAATTTCATCTAAAATTATAAAGTATTTTTCATTTTTAATTTCATCAACAATAAATTTTAACCTTTTTAATTCAGAATAAAAATAAGACGCATCTTCTGTTAAAGAATCTGTAGTTCTCATACTGGTAATTAATTTTATTGGAGAGTATTTAAACTCTTTTGCACATATTGGCAACCCACAATTAGCCATAACAATAGACAAAGAAACGGTTCTTAAAAAAGTACTTTTACCTGCCATATTTGCACCTGTAACAATAAAAAATTGCGCATCGTTAATTACAAAATCATTATCTACTCTTTTAGCTGCATCTAATAACGGATGCCCTAAACTACTAGATTTAATAATTTCGTTATTGGCTGTTATTTCTGGAAAAACAAATACAGGATGGTTAAATTTATAATTTGCTAATGAATTCTGAGCATCAAAATAAGCAACAACAGAAAACCAATTACTTACAACCTCTTTATAAGATTTAATCCAATTTTCTACTTTACAAGCATTGTTAATTTCCCAAAGAAAAAAACCGTTACCTAAAACCGAGATAAATACATTGTTTCGTTGATCAAAAGCATCTAGAATTTTAGAAAACTCTTTAAATATAACAGATGCTTTTTTATCTGCTCTTTTAATTTCGTCTTGTTTTTCTTTCAATATTTTAGAAGAAAAACGCTCATTTTCTATTTCATGCAGCAATTGATAATATTGCTTAAATATTTCTCTTGATGTATCTACTTCCGAATAAATTTTCTGTGTTTTTTTTACAAAAAAAGCAGTTAAAATAACACCTACAAAAAACCATATTATTAAATAAGTAAAAGCCAATATACTAAAAGAAACTAACCCAATTAAAATGATAGAAATAACAGGAAAAATTATTTTTATTTTTGATAAAAAATCAGGTAAAACAGATTTGTAATCTCTTATCCAACTTACTATTTTATTCGATTTATTTTTAACAGTTACCAAACTTGCTAACGCTGCATAATGTTGTCGCCAAGTTACTTTTTCTGCAAGTTCATTTATTGCTTCTTGCTTCTCTAAAATAGCGTCTATTTTATTTTCTGTAAAACTGTTTGCTAATGCAACTTTACCATCATTTGTTGTTGTTCTATTAATATATTGAAAGAAAGATCCTACACCAAACAAATCAATATCATTACTATAAAAATGAGCAGGATTTATAAATTCTTCTCCAGAATCTAAATGATGGAAATCTCTATTTAGAACACTAATTTCTGTTTTATTAATAGCTATTTTAGCATCTACAATACTTTTTAATCTTTTTAAATTGATGTTCTTTATCACTAAAAAAGAAAATAAAAACAAACCTAAAACAGTTACAATAAACACATCTGGATATGCACCAAGAGTTACATAAATTAAAACACATGTTGTTAAAAAAACAGCAAATCTAAAAATTGCTAAATTGACTAATTGTTTTTTAAACTTAGATGATTCTTTTTCTAATTCTTTTATTCTTTCTGTATAAAAAGTAGTTACTTCACTCATATTCATCAATCTAATATTACAAATAGCCAATTACCTAACTACTATTTAGTTAATTCTTTTTTAGCCATTTTATATTCTTCAGGCGTGTTTACATTTCTAATAAAATCATCATCAATCTCTACAATTTCTACATCAGAATTAATTAACATTTTTCTTGGGCAAGAATAACCCTGAGCCAAATATTGTAATAAAATAGGATAAGCTTTAGGCTCGTAAATTGTAATTAAAGGTTCTACAAATTCTTTTCCTTTTCCTTTAATTGCTGTTGCTGCTTTAGCAGGATTTCTATGTTTTAAAATCAGTTGAATAGTTTTTTCATCTACAAAAGGTACATCTGTAGCTAATACAAACCATGCTGCGTTTGGATCTTTCTGAAAAGCAGAACAAATACCTCCAAACGGACCTAAATCTATAAATTTATCAGCAATTTCTGTTGCTGAATCTTCTGCATTTAACACAGAATAGTAACTTTTTAACCCTTGGTTTTCTAACAATTCTTTTGCAACTTGTTTTTGGGGTTTACCATAATACTCTAATTCAGATTTATCTTGCCCCATTCTAGTACTTTTACCACCAACTAAAACCAAACCTTTTACGGGTGCAATTTTTTCTTTAATTAAAGTTTCAATATGATTTGCTATTTTATCAACCTCATCAATAGTGTAACAAGACAACTTTTTTATGTTGGGGTACTTTTCTTCTAAAAAAGAAAAGAAATCTGATTCAGCCTTTAGTTTTACAACAAACTGTATATCATCTAACTGATTCAATCTTTTTAAAACAGAAGCTTCTTTAGCCTCGTCTAAAATTAAAATCTGTTTGTTTCCTTGATAATGGTTACCATTAATAAAGACGAAGTTATATTGTGAAAAATCTAAGCGCTGCTGAAATTTGTTTACAGGCAATCTACTTGTTATTTGTACATTTCCTTGGTGATGAAATACGTACTCAGACAGTGTATTTTCTGTAACATCTTTGGCATGAGAAGCATCAAAATAAGCCAACTTGTATTTCGATAATTTTTCGGAAACTTTTGTTACCAAGTTTGAAATATTACCACAGTTTGTTCCTAAAATAGAAATTTCATTAGGTGCAAAATTACCATTATCTCTTCTACTTATATTTGCGTGTTTTGTATGCTTTTTCAAAATTTATTTTTTATTGAATTTAAAACAAAATTAGTTGTTAAAATTAGTTTTTAATATCAGATTTTCCTCCTGTTTTTTCTAACAATCTCACTTCTTTAATTATCATTTTCTGACTGATACTTTTACACATATCATAAATTGTTAAACAAGTAATATTCGCACCTGTTAATGCTTCCATTTCTACCCCTGTTTTACCTGTAATAGTTACTTTACAAAGTACTTCTATGTGCTCTTTATCAATAATATCAATAGCAACATCTACACCATTAATTAATAATGGATGGCACATTGGTATTAAGTCTGAAGTTTTTTTAACCCCCTGAATTCCTGCTATTATTGCCGTTTGAAATACAGGTCCTTTTTTTGTAATTAACTCATCGTTTGTAAAATGAGCAATAACCTCTTCGCCTAAAAACATGGTTGCCTTAGCAATAGCTGTTCTTTTGGTAATTTTCTTATCAGAAACATTTACCATTTTAGGGTTTCCTTCTTTATTTAAATGACTAAATTCACTCATTATTTATATCTAATTATTGGGTAATTTTCTCCTGTTTTAAATATTTTTTTATCGTTTGGTAATACTATAAAAGCATCTGCATGTACCAAACTTGCCAAATCTCCAGAACCGTTTCCTTTAACAGGTGTTGCTAATACATGACCATATTTGCTATGCAACTTAACTTGTAAAAAACAATCTAAACTAGGGTTAAAACTTACATCTTCTGTTAAAATAGCTGTTTCTTGCGCTACTTTTATTTCTGCGGATGCAAAATACCAAGGATAAAAATAGGCTAAACAGTTTACAAAAGTAGAAATTGGATTTCCTGGAAACCCAAATACATTACATTGTGTTGTTTTTCCGTAAAAAAAAGGCTTACCTGGTCTTTGCGCTACTTTATGAAATAACTTTTCTACTCCTAATTCGTTAAAAATTTCAGGTAAAAAATCGTATTTCCCTTTACTAACCGCACCACTAAAAAGCAAAACATCATACGTTTTTAAGTAGGTTTCTATTTTAGTTTTTAAAATAGGTTTATCATCTGTAATATGATCTGTTTCTGATGTTATATTTAATCGTTCTAACAAACTAACCAAGGTAAAAACATTAGATCTTCTTATTTGATGTTCTAATGGTTTTTCTGCAACACCTACCAATTCATCTCCTGTAGAAACAATCATTACTTTTGGTTGTTTAACTACTTTTACAACAGATTTACCTACCGTTGCCAATACTCCTATTTCGGCAGCTGTAATTTTTGTGTTTTTTTTAATAAGCACAGTACCTGCCAACCCATCTTTACCTTTAGGGTGTACATTTTGACAATCTTTAACAGCATCTATACCAATAGTTGCTACTCCGTTTGCTATAACTACATCTTCATATCGTATAACTGTATTTGTATTTTTTGGTAAAACAGCCCCTGTCATCACCTCAATACAGTTCTCTTTATTATTTAATAAAATTTGTTTGCTACCAGCTGGTTGAATTCCTTCTATTTTAAAAGCTCTTTGACCGTTTTTAAATTGCTCATAATCAACAGCAATTCCATCCATAGAAACTCTATTAAAAGGAGGAAAATCTCTATCTGCTACAATTTCTTCTTTTAAAACTCTACCAACAGCTTTTAAAAATGAAACCTCTTCTGTTCCAAAATTTTGTTTAGATTTTAAAACTATCTCTTTTGCGTCTTTAACACTAATCATTTTTTTGTTTTACTAAATTTTAGCACACAGCTATTAAAAAAATTAGCCTCCAATAGTACTCATACTTTCAGAAACACTTCCTTTTTTTCGATTGGCTTCTGCTATAAAACCATTTTCTGGTTTTTGTTTTACTAAACTTAAAAACACTTCTTTCAAATCGTCATTAGAAGCACCTTTTCTAATAAAATCTCTTAAATTAAAAACACCATCATCAAACAAACAATTTTTAAAAGTACCTGTACTAGTAATACGTATTCTATTACAATCGTTACAAATAGTTCTAGTAAATGCAGGTATGATACCAATACTTCCTAAATGATTATCTATTTTAAAATTTCTAGAAGTAGAAGATTTTGCTGCTTGTACGGGCTCTACTTTAAATTCAGTTTCAATTTCTTTTAAAATTTTCTTAAGCGTCCAGTTTTCATTCATTTCTCTTTGCCCTTTTCCGTTAAAAGGCATCTCTTCTATAAAACGTACAGCAACATTTTTATCTTTTGTCAATCTTACAAAATCAACAATTTCATCGGTATTAAAACCAGACTGGACAACAACATTCAATTTTAAATTTAAACTACTTTTTTCTAACAACTCAAAAGTTTTATACACTTCCGGAAAAACATCTCTTCTTGTAATTTTTGCAAATTTATCTCGCTGTAAACTATCTATACTTAAATTAATGTTTTTAACTTTTTTAAGCTGTTCTATTTTATCTATATGATGAGATATTAATGCACCATTTGTAGTAATATTAATCGCATCTAACAAATCGTTGTAAGACAACATTTCTAAAAAACCAACAAAATCTTTACGTACAAAAGGTTCGCCTCCAGTTAGTCTTACCTTATTAACACCCAACTCTGTTAACACTCTAATAACACGGTACATTTCTTTAAATGTAAGTAACTCGTCTCTTGGTACAATTGCTATTCCATGAGCAGGCATACAATATTGGCATCGCAAGTTACATCGGTCTGTTACTGCCAAACGCACATACTCCATCTGACGACCAAAATTGTCTATTAATTTGCTCATTTTAAATTTTATCTTTTAAGTAGTTTACTACCAAATCTGTAGCACCCAAATTGTCTTCAATATATTTTTTATTGATAATTCCTGTTAAATTTCTAAGACTTTTATCATCTTTTAAAAGTTGTAAATTATTAGTAAATGTTTCTTGGTTATTTATAGAAATACAGCCTCCAATTTTTACTAAATCTACCGCTTCTTTAAATTTATTGTATTTATCCCCTATAATCACAGGCACTCCAAAAGTAGCTGGTTCTAAAATATTATGTAAGCCTGTTTTTAAACCTCCGCCCACATAAGCAATATCTGCTGCCTTATAAATTTTTGTAAGAATACCTATAGTATCTATTATAAAAACATCATAATCTTTTAAATCTTTATTTTCTTTTTCAGAGAATAGTACCGTTTTTTTATTGATGGATGCCTGTAATACATCAATTGCCTCTTTCTTTATATTATGCGGTGCTATAATAAATTTTTCATCTTTTGTTGCATGGTTATTTATGTAATTTACCAACAACGCTTCATCTTCTTTCCAAGTACTTCCTGCAATAATTGCGTATGCATTGTTTTTAAATGTTTCTATAAAACTTAAATGATTGTCTTGTTCTAAAATTTTAAAAACTCTATCAAAACGAGTATCACCAGAAACGGTAACATTTTTAAAATTAATTGAATTTAATAGTTTCTTAGAAGTTTGATTTTGAACAAAAAAATGATGAAATGCTTTTAAAGAATCTTTCATAAAACCACCATACCATTTAAAAAACAATTGCTCTTCTCTTAAAATTCCTGAAACTAAAATTGTTTTAATCTCTTTCTTATGCAATTCATTTAACATATTTGGCCAAAACTCATATTTTATAAAAATTGCCGCAACTGGCTTTACAGTTTCTATAAACTTTTTTGCATTAGCAACGCTATCTAAAGGCAAATAGCAAACTACATCTGCTAAATTGTAGTTTTTCCTGATTTCATAGCCAGAAGGCGAAAAAAAAGTAACTAATATTTTATGGCTGGCATGTGTATTTTTTAATGCTTCTATAATAGGTCTTGCTTGTTCAAACTCACCTAAAGAAGCTACATGAAACCAAACTACTTTTTCTCCTTTTAATACATCAATTTTAGAAAACGATTCTTTTCTACCATTAACAAAAAGCTTTATTTTTTTATTAAAAAAGCCAATAATTGGCAATATTATAGAAGCCAGAAAAATTCCTAAATTGTACAAAAATTTCATAACTGTAAAAATACAAAATAGTAATTGTAAAGTATAGTAAATAAAAACTATAAATATGTTAAACAAAAAAAGCTCAAACAAATGTTTGAGCTTTTTTATACGTTTTAAAACTTAGTTTCTAAGCTTCAAATGGAGTAATAGATACGTAAGATCTATTATCTCTTTTCTTTTGAAATTCTACAATTCCATCAACTTTTGCATGTAAAGTATGATCTTTACCCATGTAAACGTTTTCTCCTGGATTGTGTGTAGTTCCTCTTTGACGAACGATAATGTTACCAGCTATTGCTGCTTGACCACCAAAAATCTTAACACCTAAACGTTTTGATTCTGATTCTCTACCATTCTTCGAACTACCTACACCTTTTTTATGTGCCATTTTATTGAGTTTTTATAGGTTTATAAGTTAGATTTTAAAAGACTATCTTTCGATACCTCCGTCTAATCTATCTTGTAATACTTTTAATTCATCCCACTTACCATCTGCAGCTAATCTTGCTTGCTTTGGCCAAGTAGTAGTTACAATATGAGATAATCTAGAGCTTGCTGCTGTTAAGATTTCACTCAATTTTGCTGCATCAGTATTAGCTACTTTTTCAAAAGTATCTATTCCTGCATTTGTTAAAGCTTCTGCAGCTTTAGGACCAGCACCTTCAATTTTCTTTAAATCGTCTGCTTTGTTTGCTTTTTTAGGAGCTGCAGCTTTTGCTGGAGCAGCTTCTTTTTTTGCAACTTTTTTAGCACCAGAACTAGCAATAGATTCAATTTGAATCTCACTTAAATACTGTCTGTGACCATTTTTCTTTTTGTAACCTTTTCTTCTTTTTTTCTTAAAAACGATTACTTTATCACCTTTTAAGTGACTTAAAATTTTTGCCGTTACAGCGGCTCCTTCTATAGCTGGGGCGCCAATAGATACACTTCCGTTATCATCTAATAAAAGAACGTTATCAAAAGTTACTTCTGATCCTGCTTCTCCTTGTAAACGATGAACGTATACCTTTTGGTCTTTTGCTACTTTAAACTGTTGCCCTGCTATCTCTACGATTGCGTACATACTATTTGTTTTGCGTATTTATACTAATTATTAACATTTTTCTATTGAAAATGCGGATGCAAATATACATATTTTTTAGAATGTAACAATATTGTTACACAAATAATTACATAAAAATCAGATGAATAAATTTTTTATTAATAATCTTTTTTACTTTTGATGATATATTATGTTGTTTACCGTAACATTTTTTATTAACAAATGTCTAACACAAACAACTACTGTAAATTAAACAATAAAGATTCGCATGAAAAAATATAGATTGCTTTTACTTTTATGGCTACCGCTTGCTATAAATGCCCAAAAGGTTGAATTTGAAGAGTATGATTTAAACAACGGAATGCATGTTATTTTACATCAAGACAATGCAGCGCCTGTTGTAGTTACTTCTGTAATGTATCATGTAGGTGCCAAAGATGAACAACCAAACCGAACAGGAATGGCACATTTTTTTGAGCATTTATTGTTTGAAGGTACTAAAAACATAAAAAAAGGAGAATGGTTTAAAATAGTATCATCTAACGGAGGTAAAAACAATGCAAACACCACAGATGACAGAACGTATTATTACGAAATTTTTCCATCAAATAAATTAGAACTTGGTCTTTGGATGGAGTCTGAACGTTTGTTACACCCTATTATCGGTCAGAAAGGAGTAGACACCCAAAACGAAGTTGTAAAAGAAGAAAAAAGACTACGTATAGACAACCAACCGTATTCTCGGTTTTTAGAAAATGTAAAAAAACATCTTTTTAAAAAACATCCTTATAAAGGAACTACCATTGGTAAAATGGAGCATTTAGATAACGCTACTTTAAATGATTTTTTAGCTTTTAACAAAAAGTTTTACATACCTAATAATGCTACTTTAGTTGTTGCTGGTGATATTAATATTGCGAATACAAAAAAAATGATTTCTGATTACTTTGAAGAAATCCCGAAGGGAAAAGAAATAAAAAGAAACTTTTCTAAAGAAGCGCCTATTACCCAACAAATAAACGCAAAAGCATACGACCCAAACATACAAATACCTGCTATTATTGCGGCATACAGAACACCGTCTATGAAAACAAGAGATTCTAGGGTTTTAGACATGATATCTACTTACCTAAGCTCTGGTAAAAGTTCTGTACTTTATAAAAAATTAGTAGACACTAAAAAAATAGCTTTACAAGCAGGAGCTATTAATTTGAGTCAAGAAGATTATGGTACGTATGTATTGTATGGTTTGCCTTTAGGTGATACAAAATTAGATACTCTGGTTAAAGAAATAGACCAAGAAATACAAAAAATACAAACCGAATTGATTTCTGAAAAAGCGCATCAAAAATTACAAAACAAATTTGAAAACAGATTTGTAAACGCAAATACAAGTGTAGAAGGTATTGCTAATTCTTTGGCTCGTTACCATGTATTGTTTGGTGACACCAACTTAATTAATACAGAAATAAACATTTATCGTTCTATTACCAGAGAAGATATTAGAAACGTTGCAAAAAAATACCTTAATCCAAATCAGCGATTAATTTTAGAATATTTACCTGAGAAAAAATAACAGAAAAAGACATCAATTTATGAGAACACAAATAATATTATTATTAGCAATTATAACAATGTCTTTTACTGTAAATGCTCAGATAGACAGAAGTGTAATGCCAAAACCAGGTCCTGCGCCAAAAGTAAAATTAGGAAAGGCTAAAAGATTTGGTCTTAAAAACGGCATAACGGTTATTATGGTAGAAAACCATAAATTACCAAGAGTATCTGCAAGACTTTCTATTGACAACCCTCCTGTTTTTGAAGAAGATATTGCAGGAATATCTGATGTAATGGGTAGCTTGTTAGGTAGAGGAACCTCTAATATATCTAAAGACAATTTTAATGAAAAAGTAGATTATTTAGGTGCTAGAATTAATTTTTCTAGTCATGGTGCTTTTGCTTCTTCTTTAACAAAATATTTTCCGGAAGTACTACAATTAATGGCAGATGGTATAAAGAATGCTACTTTTACAAAAGAAGAATTTGATAAAGAAATTAAAATAATTTTAGACGGAATTAAAGCCGGAGAAAAAAACATTGATAATATTGCCAATCGTGTAGAAAATGCGTTAACTTATGGTAAAAAGCACCCGTTTGGAGAGTTTGCTTCTAAAGAATCTATTCTAAAAATTACCTTAGAAGATGTAAAAAGTTTTTACAAAAATTACTACAAACCCAACAATGCTTATTTAATTATAGAGGGAGATATAGATACTAAAAAAACAAAAAAGCTAGTAACTACATTATTTAGTACTTGGAAAAAAGGAACAATTCCTACTCAAAATATTGTTACCCCAACAAACGTACAGAATACTCAAATTAATTTTATTGATATGCCCAATGCTGTTCAGTCTAAAATTGCGGTAATTAACAACATTAATTTAACTTTAAAAGACAAAGATTATTACGCGGTATTATTAGCAAATCAAATTTTAGGAGGTGGTGGTACTGCTCGTTTGTTTCAAAATTTACGCGAAGACAAAGCGTACACCTACGGTGCCTATTCTAAAGTTACACAAAACAGACATGCAGCTACTTTTAAAGCTACTGCTAGCGTTAGAAATATGGTAACAGATAGCGCTGTGGTAGAGCTAATGAAAGAAATTACCAAAATTAGATATAAAAAAGTATCTGCAGAAGAGCTTACAAATGCAAAAGAAAAATACATTGGTAATTTTGTTATGAATGTGCAAAAACCAAAAACGGCAGCCAATTACGCTCTAAATATTGCTAAATATGGTTTACCTGATAATTTTTATGCCAATTATATAAACAACATAAATGCCGTTACTATTAACGATGTACAAGATGCGGCTATTAAATATTTTAAAGGAAATAAAGCAAGAATTGTAATTACAGGAAAAGGGATAGAAGTTCTTAAAAACTTAGAAAAAACAGACTATAACATTACTTATTTTAATACTAAAGGAAATAGTACTACAAAGCCAGAAATGTCTTTTCCTATACCCAAAGAAACAACAGCTAAATCTGTAATTAATAAATACCTAAAAGCTATTGGAGGTAAGGATAAAGTGTTACAAATAAAAACATTAAAATCTACGGCAACTGCTACTGTACAAGAAACTCCTTTGGTTATGACTGTTAAAAAAGCAGCTCCTAATAAATCATTACAAGAAATTTCTGTGATGGGGCAAATTTTTCAGAAATCTGTTTTTAACGGAAAAACAGGATATTCAGAATTACGAGGACAAAGAAAACCAATGCCTGCTACAGATTTAAAGTTAGAACAATCTAAGCAATATATTATAGACGATTTAAATTACACTTCTGGAGAAGTATTGAGAATTGAAGCGGTAAACGGACAAAAAACCATTGTTATAGGGTACAATAAATCTGAAATTTATTATAATATGGAATCGGGTTTAAAAATAAAATCTGTAACTACCACAAAAACTCCTGATGGTAAAGATGTTAAAGTACCTACCATTTTTAGCAATTACAAAAAAGTAAACGGTATTTTGTTTCCGCACACTATTGATATTAAATCTGGACCTATAGATTTAAAATTTAAAGTGCAAGAAATTAAAATAAATGAAGGAGTGTTTACCACCGATTTTGAATAATTTTTTATTTAAAAATATTGCATAAATGGATGATGTAAAACAAAAAAGCTGGTTTAAAAGAAACTGGATGTGGGCAGTACCTGTAGGTGGTTGCGGTTGTGGCTGTATTGGTATTATTTTACTATTTGTTTTTGGTATTGGAGCTGCTTTTTTTGGGTTTTCTAAAGTATTTGACACTTCTGAACCTGTAAAATATGCTTTAGAACAAGCCAAAAAAAATCCTGAAGTTGTGGCTGCTTTAGGAGACAATCTTACCCTTACGGGTGTGAGTAATGGAAATATTTCTTTAAACAACAAAGATGGAGAAATTGATGTATCTCAACAAATTATAGGCTCTAAAGGCATAGGAACACTTGTTGTTAAAGGAATAAAAGTGAACGGAAAATGGGTTTACGAAGATTTATACATTCTTATTAGAAATACTCAAGAACAAATTAATTTATTGCCTAAAATTTTAGAAAGTATTTAATAAGCCCTAAGTTATTTTGCGTTAGGGATTGAGGCATTTGTTGAAGCTCATTTTTTGAGGTCACGAAAAAAATAGCGACTGCCGAAAGCCCGCAGTGGTTTCTTTGATAAATGGAAACCACTGAACGCCCTAAACAATAGCTAAACTT
>CALHCK010000060.1 GCA_937936695.1 uncultured Polaribacter sp. | reverse complement strand
ACATAAATAAACTCTGTAATAGTTGCGTTTAATCTTATTTTACCTGCTGTATTCCAAAAAGCATTGTGCGCTAATAATTTACCTCCATCTTTTTCTTTATCTACAGATGGTAAGTCTATCAATAAATGTTTTATTCCTTTTTCCCTTAAATATACCGCAGCTTCTTCTAACAAATAAGGTGGATTTGTATTAGAGTAACGCATCGATTTTTTGTCTTCTAAATTAGGAATGGTTCTAATAACAATAGCGTCTCTTTTTTTATTTTTTAAAGCTGTTTTTAATTGCTTTTCAGAAATCACAAAATCTCCATCTCTAAGTTCTGGCGCAACTGTTACTACCTCTGCTAAAAATATAAAGTACTTTAGGTTTTTATTTACAGAATGTATTTCTTTTGTTATGTGCCCTACACATTCTGTATGAGTAATATGCGCATGCGGATTAAAGTTTATATTATTAAAATTTACAACAGCTCCTTTAGCAACACTAATTTCTGAACCTTCTTGTTTTTCTGCAGTTATTTTAGGATCTGCAACATACCATGCATTTATATTTTGCTTAGAAGCATCTATAGGTATAGAAATATCTATAGGATTAGAAATATTAACTTCTATTTTTCTTGAATTATATTCTACTACTGCTTTCATTTATTACTTTTAGTTAACTTAAATTCAACATAAACAAATCAGAAGCAATGCCATCTGACAAAAATTTTCCTTTTTTTGTTGTTTTTAAGATTCGATTTTCAATATACAATAAATCTTGTTCTATATGTTTTAGAGCCATTTTTTCTATATACTTTAAGTAATTAGCCCCAAATTCGTTTTCTATTTTATGTAAAGATACACCCCAAATTGTTCGTAAGCCAGTCATTACATATTCATTATACTGGTCTGTTTTGGTTAAATTTTCTCTTTCTATTGGTAATTTATTTTCTGTTATAGCTGCTATGTATTTTGCATTGTTACTTACATTCCAACTACGTTGTTTTTTCACAAAAGAATGTGCTGACGGACCAATACCTAAATACGGTTTACCTAACCAATACGAAGAATTATTTTTGCTAAAGAAATCTTTTTTTCCAAAATTAGACAACTCATAATGCACAAAATTAACTTTTTTTAATTCTTCTGTTAAAATGTAAAATTGTTCTTGAGCCTTTTCATCATCTACATTTTTTATAACTCCTTTTTTTATAAAACTTTCTAAAGGTGTTTTTTCTTCTACTGTTAACGCGTAACTAGAAATGTGCGGAATACCAAAACTTAATGCAATGTCTATATTTTCTTTCCATTCTGCGTGCGTGCAATCAGGAATACCATAAATTAAATCTACAGAAATATTAGAAAAATAACGTGTCGCAACAGTCAAACATTTTTTTGCTTCTTTAGCAGAATGTGCTCTATTCATTAGCTTTAAATCTTTCTCAAAAAAAGATTGAATACCAATACTTAATCTATTTACGGGTGTTTTAGAAAGAGCTATAATTTTTTCTTCTGATAAATCATCAGGGTTTGCCTCTAGAGTAATTTCAGGATTTGCAACAACTGCATGATTTTTATATACAGCATCTATAAGTATTGTTATTTCTTCTGTAGATAAAACACTGGGAGTTCCTCCTCCAAAATAAATGGTTTCTATTTCCTCATTGTTTAACTCTTGCTTTCTTAACATTATTTCTTGTACCAAGGCAGCAACCATAGTTGTTTTCTTTTTTAAAGAAGTAGAAAAATGAAAATCGCAATAAAAACATGCTTGCTTACAAAAAGGGATGTGTATATAAATTCCTGCCATTAATTACTATATGTTTCCAAAATTATTTTTTAACTCTACTTTCATTTTGTTTTACAAAAGAAGCCCAACCTGTATAATTTTTTCCACCAATTACTCTTCCCGAATTGTAAAAATGACAAACTGCCGCTGCCAAACCATCTGTTGCATCTAAGTTTTTAGGCAATGTTTTTAAGTTTAATACAGATTTTAACATTAATGCCACCTGCTCTTTACTTGCACTACCACTACCTGTAATTGCCATTTTTATTTTTTTGGGTAAATACTCTGTTATTGGTATTTCTCTAGATAATCCCGCAGCCATAGCCACACCTTGAGCCCTACCTAGTTTTAACATAGACTGTACATTTTTACCAAAAAAAGGAGCTTCGATAGCTATTTCATCAGGATGATACGTATCTATTAACTCTATAGTACGCTCAAAAATTAGTTTTAATTTTAAATAATGATCATCATATTTTTTAAGAATTAGCTCATTCATCTGAATAAATTCCATTTTTTTACCAACAACCTTTATCAACCCAAAACCCATAATACTAGTTCCAGGATCAATACCCAATATTATTTTTTCTACTGCCACAATCTTAGATTGTTTTTATTTGTATCACTAAACTTAAATGATGATTATTTGTTACTTTGCACACTATGTACAATTCGCTTTCTTACAAAACTAAACAATTCTTTTGGTTGATGATAAAACTATCTATTGTAATTGGCTGCGGATATTTTATATGGCAAAAATTAAATAACAATAGTCATTTACCTTTTTCTGAATTTTACAAAACACTAACAGACAACAATATTTTATCTTTTAAAAACTGCCTAATATTACTTTTTTTATCTTTTTTAAATTGGTTTTTAGAAATTAAAAAATGGCACACTTTACTACTTTTTATTGACGATTTCTCTCTCTTATCGGCAACAAAACAAAGTTTAGCATCTTTAACTGCTTCTTTAGTTACTCCTAATAGAATTGGCGAGTATGGTGCTAAAGCAATGTACTTTAAAAAGCAGTTAAGAAAACAAGTTGTAGGTTTAAATTTTATAGGGAATTTTTATCAGCTTTTAGCTACCCTTTTTTTTGGCGGTATTGGTTGCGTATTATTTTCAACTAAGCACGCTATTCCATTTAACTCCCCTTCTTTTTATGGCAGTTTGTTATTATTTTTTATTTTAATTACTACCTGCTATTTTCTTATTAAAAAAAGCAGCATAGGTTTACAGTATGTAAACAAAATAAAAACTTTTTTACATAAAATACCTCTACAATTAAATGTAAAAGTAGGTTTGTTATCTTTTGGTAGATTTGTTATTTTCACACATCAATTCTATTTTTTATTGCTAATATTTAAGGCAGATATTTCTTACATAAACGCTCTTATTGCAATTACTACCACGTATTTAATTGCCTCTACAATACCAATGTGGTCTTTTTTAGATGTAGTTTTAAAAGGTACCGTAGCTGTTTGGGTATTCTCTTTTTTACAAGTACCCTCTTTAAATATTTTATCGGTAACAACACTAATGTGGTTTTTTAATTTCGTAATTCCTGCTTTAATAGGCTGCTATTTTGTAATTACCTTTAAACCCAATATATCAGTATGATTTGGTTACTAAGCATAACTCTATTACTATATGCAATTCTTATTATTGCATTGTCTGTAGGTTTTACAAAAACACCTTATTTTAAGTATAGTTATACTCATACAAAAACTGCTTTTTCTATTGTTATTCCGTTTAGAAACGAAGCCAATAATTTACCGTTTTTATTAGATTCTATTCACTCATTAAAATACCCAAAAGAATTGGTAGAGTTTATTTTTGTTGATGATGATTCCTCTGACAATTCTGTTGCTATTATTAACAACTACCAACTACCATACTCCTTTAAACTTTTAAAAAATATAAGAACTTCTGTCTCACCTAAAAAAGATGCTATTGCTACGGCAATTTTAAAAACAACAAATAATTGGATAATAACTACAGATGCAGATTGTGTATTACCAAAAAAATGGCTTTCTACATTAGATGCTTTTATCCAAGAAAAACACCCCAAAATGGTAGTTGCTCCTGTAAATTACAATGCTAAAAATACGCTATTAGCTCAGTTTCAATTATTAGATTTTATGAGTATGCAGGGTACTACAATTGGCGGTTTTGGTATACAATTTCCGTTTTTATGTAATGGTGCTAATTTAGCTTACCAAAAAGATGTTTTTTTACAATTAAACGGTTTTAAAGGCAATGATACAATTGCTAGTGGCGATGATATTTTTCTATTCGAAAAATTTATAAATCATCAAAAAGAAAGTGTACTGTATTTAAAATCTGAAGAAGCGACAGTAACTACTTTTCCTGTAAAAACTTGGACAGATTTAATACAACAAAGAAAAAGGTGGGCTGCTAAAACCAGTAATTTTAACTCTTTTAAAGTAAAATTAATAGGTCTATTAATTTTGGTAACAAACACAATCATACTTCCTTTTTGGTGGACAAATTCTTTAAAAGCAATGTTTTTTGTTTTTGCTGTAAAAATGGGTATCGATTTACTTTTATTAATACCTACAATGCGTTTTTTTAAACACACAAACAAATTTATTAAATGGTATTTGTTTGCTAGTTTCTTATACCCTTTTTTTAGTGTATATATAGTTATACTATCACTTACCACCAAATACTCTTGGAAAGGAAGACGTTTTAAGAAGTAGCTGGTAACAATGCTTCTATAATACTACCTGCCTTAAACCAAAGAAACAATACAAAAGCAAGTAACAACACTAAAAAAAGTCCTTTTACAGGTTTTGTTTCTCTTCTTTTACCAAACTTTCTTTTAAACTCCATGTACATTATAATTTATAAAACGAAGATAAAAAAATGTATTGTAATTAAACTGCAAACGTAAGTATATCTATAATATAACGACAGATTTAGCATTAAAACAATTTTTATGAAATACTTCTTAATCGCTTTTATCTCTATATATAGTCTTACAACTAAAGCAATAAATAATACACCTCCTTTAAAAAAACAACCTTTTGTTGTTTTACAACTTTTTACTTCTCAAGGATGCAGTAGTTGCCCAAGAGCAGATAGTTTTTTAGAAGAAATTAAAGAAAATTATGCTGATAAAAATGTTATCGTAATGTCTTATCACGTAGATTATTGGAATTCTTTAGGATGGAAAGACCCTTACAGTAAAAAAGAATACAGTAATTTACAATACAGTTATGCAAGACAATTACAAACAAGAAGTGTATATACTCCTCAGGTAGTTGTTAACGGAAAAAAGCATTACGTAGGTTCTAATAAAAGTAAAATTACAAGTAGCATTTCTCAAAATTTAAATAATGAATCGGCAAATGCTATTGCAATACAGCAATTAAAAAAAGAAGGTACTAATGTTTCTTTTAAATATAGTATTGATGGGGATGTTAACTCTAAAAAATTACAAATTGCTTTGGTTTTAGAAAACAAAGTAACCAAAGTAAAAAGAGGCGAAAACACCAACAGAACTATTTCTAATAGTAATATTGTTATTAACACACTTACTGTTAACAACACGCAAAAACAAGGTATAGCAACAATTAAAATTCCTGAAAACTATAAAAACGAAACAAAGTTAAGAGTAATTAGTTTTTTAGAAAATGATCAATTACATATTACAGGAGCTACTCAAGTAAAATTATAAGTTACACTTTAGTAGCTCTTAGCATTTCTCTTTTTCCAGGAGGCCCGGGTAAACGCTCTACCAAAAAACCTACTTCTTGCATAGCTCTTCTAACACTACCTTTTGCAGAATAGGTTACTAAAACACTATCTGGTTTTAATGCTGTGTGCATTTTTTTAAAGATGTCTACTGTCCATAATTCTGGTTGATTTGTGGCTCCAAAGGCATCAAAATAAATTAAATCAAAAGTATTTACATCATCAATATCTTCAAAAAATTGTTTTCTTTTTGTCAATAAAAAACCCGAAGAAATTTCATGTTTTTCTTCCCAAACAACAGCGTGCATTTCTTTAAAAACAGCCTCATTTTCTACTGCCTTTAATTCTATTACATAATTTAATTTATCTACTTCGTTACTTGCAACAGGGTATGCTTCTACACCAACATAATTAATTTTTTGTTGCTTTTTTTTAGATTCTAAAAAAGTAATAAATGCATTTAAACCAGTACCAAAACCAATTTCTAAAATAGAAAGCTGCTCTTTTTTATCTTCTAAAATTTTATTAAAACCTGTTTTTATAAAAACATGATATGCTTCTTGTATGGCTCCGTGTTTAGAATGGTATTGTTCGTTCCAATCTGGTAAATGTATTGTAGTAGAACCATCTGAAGTAATCAATATTTCTCGTTTCAAAATTTGTTATTTATGTATTAAAATGATTAAAAGAGTAATAATTCTTCGCTAGATTTCATATTTTTAAACAAAAATGCATAAAATATAGCAGAATATTTACTTTTATTGTCTGATTAACAAAAGTACCTATTTGTCTGTTAAAAGCAATGATTTCTTCTATAATCAGATAAATATTTTGTTTACATTTGTATATACAATTTTAAGATAACCAATGAAATCTAATATAGAAATTCAGCGTATAGAAAAATCGAAAATAGATTCTGTAGATTTTAATAATTTACCTTTCGGTAGCGTTTATTCTGACCACATGTTAGAATGTACTTTTACTAATGGAGAGTGGCAAACACCTGTTATAAAGCCTTATTCTCCTATTACATTAGACCCTGCCGCTAAGATTTTTCATTATGGACAATCTATTTTTGAAGGAATGAAAGCCTACAAAGATGCAGAAGGAAACACCATGTTATTTAGACCTTTAGATAACTGTAAACGTTTAAACAAATCTGCAGAACGTTTGGTCATTCCTCAGATTCCTGAAGATATTTTTATGGATGGTTTAAAAAAATTGTTAGAAGTAGACAATGCTTGGATACCTACTAACGATGGTAGCTCTTTATACATAAGACCTTTTATGTTTGCTTCTGGAGTTGGTTTTCATGCGTCGCCTGCAGATGGTTATAAATTTATTATTTGTACAGCACCTTCTGGAGCTTACTTTGCTGGTAAAGTAAAGGTATTAATAGAAGAAAAATATGCTCGTGCTGCAAATGGTGGAGTTGGTTTTGCTAAAGCGGGTGGTAACTACGCTGCTCAATTTTACCCAACACAATTAGCTATAGAAAAAGGATACAATCAAGTAATTTGGACTGATGATAACTCGCACGAATATATTGAAGAAGCGGGTGCTATGAACATTTTTATTAGAATTAATGATACCCTAATTACGAGTCCGACTAGCGACAGAATTTTAGATGGTATTACTCGTAAAAGTGTGATACAAATTGCAGAAGATTTAAACATTGATGTAGAAGTTAGAAAAATTTCTGTATCTGAAGTTATTGCCGCTGCACAAAGTGGTAGTTTAAAAGAAATGTTTGGAGCAGGTACTGCAGCAGTAATTTCTCCAATAGCAGGTTTTGGATACCAAGGGAATGATTATGATTTACCAGAATTAGATGCTCCGTTTGCTGAAACAATAAAAAAAGCAATTACAGATATTCAAACAAATAAAGTAGAAGATCCTTACGGATGGAGAGTAATTATATAATTACCTACATAAATAAACTCAAAATCCTCATAGATATTAAGTCTACGAGGATTTTTTTTGCTTTTAAACGATATTAATTAATGTATTTATACATTGATTTTTTGTAATTTACACACATATAATACCTTTTAAGTTATGATATATCTATTAAATAAATACATTCTTTTTACTGTTAACTTTTTCTTATTATTTTGTAGTAATCCTCATCCTGAAACAAAAAACAAAAACCAGCAACAAAGTTTTAATAGCTATTGGTACAAGGGTACTGCTGAAATTACATCTTATCAACTCTCTCAAGTTAGGTACGGAGAAGTACACAAAGGAACTGCTGTACATATTTTTGTTACTGAAAATTTTTTATCCAATAATGATGCGTGTTAGAACAACGACGACACTTAACACCAACTTTGTCTCTTTCCGATTTAAAATGTAAACGACAAGCCTCTTCACTCTCAAAATGGGCTGTAAAACTGAAGATATTCATAAGAAAAATTTTTCTCTAAGATAAGACTTTTTTATAATTATGATT
>CALHCK010000059.1 GCA_937936695.1 uncultured Polaribacter sp. | reverse complement strand
TATTTCTTTACCCAAACTTGTAATACATTAAAAGACTACCAACCTATCATCAAAAAAATAAATGTACCTACTACTCTTATTTGGGGTAAAAATGATGATTTTTTAAAGCTAAAACCTCAACAAACACGTGTAATAAAAGATTTAAATATTACACCTGAAAACATACATATTATTAAAGCAAAACACTTTATTCAGGAAGAAAAGCCACAAAAAATTATAAATATCATTTTAAAAGCCGAAAAATAAACAAGTTTTTAAGCAGGCATTCCTTGGAAATAAAAAGAAATAGCAAAAGCAAGAACACTTACTAAAATACCAATCATAAATACAGTATAAGTTAACCTAAGAATACTATATTTTCTGTTTAGCACCAATCCTAAAAAATATAAATCTTTGGTTAAAGAACCGTATAAATAATCTTTATCTTTCATCATTTCTTGTATCCCCCATTCAAACTCGTTTAAACCCATTTTATGAAAATTTCCAAAAAACAATAAATTTACTTTTTTGTTAGCAACATCTTCTTTTGTAAATTTTCCGCCTGTTACATTAGGTCTAGTAGCTAAAATAGATAATACAATAGACGCTACTGTAAATACAACAAAAATTATGGTTGGTATAAATAAATGCTGGTTAGATGGATTATCTAATTTTGGTAATAAATTAGATAACGCTAAAGAAATAATAATTGCATTTACAGATAGTAAAATATTGGCTTTTGTATCTGCAATATCACTTAAAGTAATATGATTTCTTAAAGCTACTCTAAACATAGTTTCTACACCACGTTCTGGCACATTACCTTTATTCTTCTTAATTTTTATAATTTCTTGTTTTTGTTTATTTTTCTTAGATTCTTTTTTTAAATCTTTCTGATTTATTAAAAGTTTTGCTAAATTTTTCTCTTTGTTTTTAGTCCACTTTTTTAAAGCATATACTGTATAAAATCGATGTTTTTCAGTAAAAAAATCAATATTTATAGTTAACCATTCAGCATCATCTACTTTTTTTAAACCGGTAAGCTCCCATTCTTTTCTTAACAAAGAAGTATAATCAAAAAAGTTTTTAGACCCCAAATGTGCACAATCTGCATCTGCAATTATTTTCTCTAAATCATTTTTAGGAGTATAATTTATTTTAGTTGCTAAAATAAGATTACTAATCACAGTAATTCTAGAGGCATCAACCTTATTATTTTGCAAAAAAGAGTTTGCTATTTTTACACTCTCCTCTTCATGGTTTTCTATTCCTACAACATAACCCGTATCATGAAATAAAGCAGCTATTTCAATATTTTCTGCATCTTCTTTTTCTAATTTAAAATCCGCTGCAATTTCTATTGCTTTTTTTACAACTCGTTGTGTATGAGCTAAATTATGAAAAACATATTTTGCTTCTATCCTTGTATTCAATAAATTATAAACGTATTTCTCGGCATTAAGAAGTAGCGTATCCATGGTAAGATTATTTTTTTAACAAATAAGAATAAATTATGAATCCATTCATTATTTTATCAATATTCGTCGTAAATTTATGTAATGCTTTCAAACCCTACAAATTAATAATTTATTGTAAGGTACAAAGTAACTTTGCGTCAAAATGTCGACAGCATATTTATATTAATTTAGAAAAGAAAGGAAACCTCATATGCTTACTTGGAAAGAAGTAATTAACTTTACTATTAAAGGAAATCCAACCCCTGATAAAAGAGTTGAGAAAACAGCTACAGAATGGAAAGCACTGCTTACCCCTGAGCAATATAGAATAACAAGAGAAAAAGGTACTGAAAGACCTAATAGTGGAGCATTATGCAGTATTTATGACCCAGGAAAATACAACTGTGTTTGTTGTAATGCCCCTTTGTTTGATGCCAATATTAAGTTTAATTCTGGTACAGGGTGGCCAAGTTTTACACAACCTATTAAAGAAAACGCTATAAAATATCATAAAGATGTTTCTTATGGAATGGTACGTGTAGAAGTAATGTGTAATAGTTGTGATAGTCATTTAGGGCATGTTTTTCCTGATGGACCCGAACCTAGTGGGCTACGTTATTGCATTAATTCAGAATCTATGACTTTAGACAAAACAGAAAATGGATAAAAACATTCAAATTGCAACAATAGGTGGTGGCTGTTTTTGGTGTACAGAAGCAGTTTTTCAAGAAATAAAGGGTGTAGAAAAAGTAGTTTCTGGTTATGCTGGCGGCACTGTACCAGGCAAACCAACATATAGAGAAATTTGCTCTGGTTTAACAGGGCACGCAGAAGTAATACAAGTTACTTTTAACCCAACTATTATTTCTTATGAAGATATCTTAGTTATTTTTATGACAACTCATGATCCTACAACACTAAACAGACAAGGAGCAGATAAAGGTACTCAGTACAGATCTGTTATTTTTTATCATGATGCGCATCAACAAAAAATAGCACAAGAAGTTGTAAAACAAATACAACCTTATTATCAAGATGCTATTGTAACAGAAATTTCTGAACTACCTGTTTTTTATGATGCCGAAAAAGAACATCAAAATTATTACAGACAACATACAGAACAAGGCTATTGTAGTTTTGTAATTACGCCTAAACTAGCAAAATTACGCAAACTACATGCCGATAAATTAAAATAAAACTAACCTCTGTTGTGCATTAAAAAATGGATGCATAACAACTATTAAAAAGAAAAATGACTGATATTATATTATACGGAGCCGACTGGTGTCCTGATTGTAGAAGAGCAAAAACATATTTAACAGAAAACAATATTGATTTTACTTTTATTGATGTAGATTTAGATAAAGAAGCTACTGCTAAGGTAGAGGCTATTAACAATGGTAAAAGAATTATTCCTACAATAATAATTAGAGGAAAATCTTATACAAACCCTAACAACATAGAATTAGCTAATGTTTTGGGTATTAATGATGCCGGTAAAGTACAATTGTTTGGAGCTGATTGGTGCCCTGATTGTAGACGTGCAAAAAGTTTTTTAAGAGATAATGGTATTAATTTTGATTTTGTTGATGTAGACCAACACGATTGGGCAACTGCTAAAGTAGAAGAAATTAATAATGGTAAAAGAATTATACCTACTATTTTAATTGATAATAAACCTTATACAAACCCAGACAATACTAAATTAACAGAGCTACTTGCTATTAATGTTAAAAAGGAACATAAAATTTTTGACACCATTATTATTGGTGGTGGTGCAGCTGGTTTAACAACTTCTATTTATGCTCAAAGAGATCGTTTTGACACGTTAATATTAGAAAAATCTACCATAGGTGGAAATGCTTTTTTAACTGAAAAAATAGAAAACTACCCTGGATTTACTTCTATTTCTGGTCCTAAATTAATGGATAAAATGGAAGAACAAGCAAAAACTTATGGTGCTGTTATTAAAACAGGTGAAGAAGTTGTTGCTATAAAAAAACAAAACGGATTATTTTCTATAGAAACAAAAAGCACTACTTATTTAGGAAAAACAGTAGTTTTAGCTACAGGTTCTACATACAGAAAAATTGGAATACCTAATGAAGAAGAATTAATTGGCTCTGGAATTCATTTTTGTGCTACCTGCGACGGTGCTTTTTATAGAGACAAAGATATTATTGTTGTTGGTGGAGGAAACTCTGCTTTAGAAGAAGGTATTTTTCTATCTGGTTTTTGTAAAAGTGTAAAAATTGTACACCGTTCTAAAAACTTTTCAGCTTCAGAAACATATGTAGAAAAACTAAAAACTATTAAAAATATTTCTACTTATATGGACAAAACGTCTGTAGAGTTTCTTGCAAATGACAAAGGTTTATTTGATGGATTAAAAATAAAAGACAACCAAACAAAAGAAGAATCTGTATTAAAAGCAGATGGTACTTTTATTTTTATCGGATTAATACCTAACACCAAATCATTTAAAGGAGTAATAGATCTTAATGAAAAAGGTTTTATACAAACAACAGGGTTGGCACAAACGTCTGTAGATGGTATTTTTGCCGCTGGAGATTGTAGAGAAGGCGCTATTGCACAAGTGGCGGCAGCTACAGGAGAAGGTGTTTTAGCTAGTTACGGAGTTAGAAGTTACTTAAAGTAATTTGATAACAAACACTTTTTTATCTACAAAAGTATACGGAACAGAAAGATGTCATAAAATACAACATTATATTCAATTTTTAAAAACGCGTAATTTAAATTACGCGTTTTTAGATGTAAAAAAAATGAGGAATATGCAAATGAGTTGCGTAAATTGTACTCAAATAATAAATTAAATTTCTCAACAATTACAATTCAATCTAAAAAATTATGAAATCTTTCTAATGAAGATTTTTAAAAATGGATTGATACAATAAGCTAACCTTTTTAGGCATTCTATAGAAATGAAATTAAATATTAAAAATACATTTACAAAAAACCTACCTGCCGACCCTATTCTTAAAAATGATAGAAGACAAGTAGAAGGTGCTGTATTTTCTTACACAGAACCTAAAAAAACAAAGGCTCCAAAAGTAATTCATACATCACCAGAAATGCTTTATGCATTAGGTATTTCTGAAAAAGAAGTACAATCAGATTTTTTTAGAGATGTTGTTACTGGTAATAAAATTTATCCTAACACCCAACCTTTTGCAATGTGCTACGGTGGTCATCAGTTTGGTAATTGGGCAGGACAATTAGGAGACGGAAGAGCTATTAACTTATTTGAAGTTGAGCATCAACAAAAAAACTGGAAAGTACAATTAAAAGGTGCAGGCGAGACTCCGTACTCTAGAACTGCAGATGGTTTAGCTGTTTTAAGGTCTTCGGTAAGAGAATATTTGTGCAGCGAAGCTATGTTTCATTTAGGCGTTCCAACTACTAGAGCTTTGTCTTTAAGTTTATCTGGAGACAAAGTTTTGCGTGATGTTCTATACAACGGAAATCCTGCTTATGAGAAAGGTGCTATTGTTTCTAGAGTTTCTCCTTCTTTTTTAAGGTTTGGTAACTTTGAAATTTTTGCGGCAAGAAATGATAAAAATAACTTAAAAGCATTGGTAGATTATACCATAAAACATCATTTTGCTCATTTAGGAAATCCATCAAAAGAAACTTACATTCTTTTTTTTAAAGAAGTTGTAAATAGTACCTTAAAAATGATTATCGATTGGCAAAGAGTTGGTTTTGTGCATGGTGTTATGAATACAGATAACATGTCTATTCTTGGTTTAACTATAGATTACGGACCTTATGGTTGGTTAGAGGGTTTTGATTTTGGCTGGACACCTAACACCACCGATAAACAAAACAAACGCTATAGATACGGTAACCAACCAAATATTGGTTTATGGAACTTATATCAGCTTGCAAATGCACTCTACCCTATTATTAATGATGCTGCACCTTTAGAGGAAATATTAAATGCGTACAAAGTAGATTACGAAACGGCTTCTTTAAAAATGATGCAATCTAAATTAGGGTTGTTTACCAATCATAAAGACGATCTTTTATTAATTCAACAATTAGAAGAAAATTTACATTTGGTAGAAACAGATATGACTATTTTTTTTAGACAGCTTGGTAACTTTACTAAAGAAAGCTCTTTAGATGCTTTAAATAGTATTAAAAAATCTTTTTATAATCTAAGTGCTGTTTCTAATGATGTAAAAAGCAAATGGCAATCTTGGTTTTTAAAATATGCTGATAGGTTAGAGAAAGAATCTTTTTCTGATGCAGAACGAAAAGAGCGCATGAATGCCATAAACCCTAAATATGTTTTAAGAAACTACATGGCACAATTAGCTATTGATGCTGCAGACAATGGAGATTACACATTAATTGATGAATTATTTCTTTTATTAAAAAAACCTTATGCAGAACAACCTGAAAATGAAAAATGGTTTGCAAAAAGACCTGAATGGGCAAGAAATAAAGTAGGATGTTCTATGCTGTCTTGTAGTTCTTAAAAAATAAAGTTTACAAAATGGAATTAACACAAATAGCATTTGGAGGTGGTTGCCATTGGTGTACAGAAGCTGTATTTCAATCATTGCTTGGTGTAGAAAAAGTAGAGCAGGGTTTTGTGGCCTCTGTAGATGATAACACAAGTTTTTCTGAAGCTGTAATAGTACATTTTAACAGCACTAAAATATCGTTAGAAACACTTATTGAAATTCACTTACATACACATAAAAGTACTTCTAATCATTCTATGCGAACCAAATACCGTTCAGCAATCTATACGTTTTCAGGTGAACAAATGAAAATAGCGACAGCACAGCTAGAATCATTCCAATTTCAGTTTCAAAATAAATTGATTACTCAAGTGTTGCCATTTAATAAATTTAAAGCATCTCGAGAGCAAATTCAAAATTATTATTATAGTAACACTAAAAAACCATTTTGTGAAAGGTTTATCAATCCGAAGCTACAAATACTAATAGATACCTTTTCAACATATACCAATCATAATAAATTAAAGCACTTAAAACAATGAATCGCGAGAGACTAAGTATTCAAAATAAAAAAGGACATAAGCTACAAGCTTATTTAGAATTACCGGCAGATCAAAAACCACATTACTTTGCCATTTTTGCACATTGTTTTACCTGTAATAGTAATTTATCTGCGGTAAAAAATATTAGTAGAGCACTAACATCTCATGGTTTTGGGGTGGTACGATTTGATTTTACAGGTTTAGGAAGAAGTGAAGGCGCTTTTGCCGAAAGCCATTTCTCTGCCAATGTAGACGATTTAATAGCAGTTAATAACCATATTACAAAGCATTACAAAGCGCCAGGTTTACTGGTAGGTCATTCGTTGGGAGGTGCCGCGGTTATTGTTGCAGCTTCAAAACTAGAAAATATAAAAGCTGTAGCAACAGTAGGAGCGCCATCTACGGTTAGTCATGTAAAACATTTGTTTTCTCATGGTATTGAACAAGTAAAAGAAAAAGGAGAAGTAGAAGTAAATATTGGAGGAAGACCTTTTAAAATTGATAACGATTTTGTAGATGATTTCGATAAAATAAACCTGCCAGAAATCACACAAAACCTAAGAAAACCATTATTAATTATGCATGCTCCTTTTGATGGGGTGGTTGGAATAAATAATGCACATGAGTTATACCATAAAGCGCATCACCCAAAAAGTTTTGTGAGTTTAGATAATGCAGATCATTTATTATCCAACTCAAAAGATAGTAAGTACGTAGGTAATGTTATAGGTACATGGGCCGATCGTTATTTTGAACCGCAAGATAATAATATGTTAGAGCCTAAAGGCGAGCAATTGGTAGCACATCTTAATTTAGTTGAAAATAATTTTACCACATCAATTCAAACTAAAAAACATCATTTTACGGCAGATGAACCAGCGAGTATTGGAGGTGATGATTTTGGACCCTCTCCTTACGATTTTTTAAGTGCAGG
>CALHCK010000058.1 GCA_937936695.1 uncultured Polaribacter sp. | reverse complement strand
AGTCCTGGATCTTCTGTAACAGTTACTGGTAATATTACTTTACAAAGATCTCAAGATGGATATGTTTTTAATGGTAATAGTACTACTGATATTGGTACATTAATTTATAACGGAGTTGCGGTAACAAATACAGCTGGAACTTCTAATCCAAGAGTTAGAATCTCTACAGATTTACCTGCAGAAAACCAATGGCATTTATTTTCTTTTGGTTTTAATCAATCAAGATTACAAGAAATATTTAGTGCTACCTCATTTGCAGTAAGTACTACAGCTGGTAACGAGGGGACTTTTGCTTTTTCTACTTACGATGGGTCTCAAGCATCAGGGTCTAAATATGTTTTTCCTTTTGCTTCGGGAGATGCAATACCTACAGGAGATGCTAATAGTGCAATTAATGGTAAAGGATATTCAATGAAAACAGCTGTAGGATCTACAGACGTAGTATGGAGAGCTAGAATACAAACAGAAAATGTTTCTATTGATGTTTCTGATGCTGGAGACGGTTTTAATTTAGTTGGTAATCCTTATCCTGCTTTTTTACATTTAAATGATGCTGCAGATGCCACTAATAACATTTTAAGAGTAAATGGTGCTAATGGTGCTAATGTTTTAGATGAAGATACTATTTGGTTATGGGATGCTGCAAATGGAGTTTTTGTTACTAGAAACTTAAGTGATGCTGGTGCGGTTCGTGTGAATCCAATGCAAGGTTTTTTCGTAAAAGCTAGAAATGGTGGAGGAGCTACACAGTCTTTTAGTTTTACTGAAGATATGCAAAGTCATACAGGAACTGGTGCTTTCTTAAAATCTACAGAAGGTAGGTTTGAAGTTAACTTATCAGTAGCTAGTGGTAAATTAAATAGATCTACATCTGTAAGATATATTGACAATACAACAACGGATTTTGATAATGGATATGATAGTTCTACTTTTGGAGGAGCTGGAAGTGCATCTTTTCAAGTATATACTGAGTTAGTACAAAATAATACAGGTAAAAGTTTAGCAATTCAATCTTTACCAAGTTCAGATTTCGAAAACATGGTTGTACCAGTAGGTGTTAAGGCAACAGGTGAAACAGAAGTTGCTTTTTCTGCAAATGCTTTAAATGTACCAAATGGTTATAATGTGTATTTAGAAGATAGAGAAAACGGAACTTTTACTCAATTAGATGTTGTAAATGCAGAATATAATACAACTGTTTCTGGAGATACTCAAGGTCGTTTCTTTTTACACACAAAATCAGCTTCAGTGTTAAGTACAGCTAACTCTGTATTAGAAGGTGTAAGTGTATATTCAACAGGGGCATCTTCAATTAGAATTGCTGGTTTACAAAATGGAACTGCTTCTATAGCTGTTGTTAATATGTTAGGAGATGTTGTTTTAAATACTACATTTAACGCTTCTAGTGTAAATGATATTAATTTACCTGCATTAGCAACAGGTGTTTACATTGTAAAAGTAAATACAGCAAATGGAACAATTAACAAGAAAATTATTTTAGAATAATAAAAATTTTCAAAATCAAACACAATAGAAACGTCATGGATAAAAATATAAACAATACACAAGAACAAGAAATTACACGTAAAGAAGCTATTAAAAAAATAGGTAATTACGGAAAGTACGCAGCATTTACTGCCTTAGGTACTTATATGATTTTAAATCCTCAAAAATCTCAAGCACAAAGTGCTCCTGAAACACCAGGTACAGGATTTTAATTTTAGATTAGAATTATTAAAAAAAGACCCTTTATTGGGTCTTTTTTTGTGTGAATCAATTTTTGTAAATAAAACAATTAATGTTTTATTCAAATCATGTTATATTTGAAAAATAAATTAATATTAATATAATGAAAAACTTAAAACTATTTTTAATAGTAGCTATAGTGTGTCTTAACTTTTTTAATTGTGTAAAAAAGACAGATAATAAATCAGTAGCAAAAGATGTTGTTAAACAACAACCTAATATAATTTTTATATTAACTGATGATCAGCGATGGGATGCTCTAGGATATGCTGGTAATACAATTATAGAAACTCCAGAAATGGATAGAATAGCATCTAAAGGAACTTATTTTAAAAATGCTTTTGTAACTACACCTATTTGTGCAGCAAGTCGTGCTTCTATATTATCTGGTCTTCATGAAAGAACACATGGTTATACTTTTAAGCAAGGTGATATAAAGGAACCTTACATGAACATAAGTTATCCTGTTAAAATTAAAGAAAAAGGATATTACACTGGTTTTTTCGGGAAGTTTGGTGTAAACTATAAGAATGCAGAGAAAATATTTGACGAAGCTGAAATATTTGATAGAGTATATAAATACAAAGATAGAAGAGGGTATTTTTATAAAACTATTGATAAAGATACTGTGCATTTAACACGTTATGCAGGTTATAAAGCATTAAATTTTTTAGAGAATGCACCTAGTGATAAACCATTTTGTTTATCAGTTAACTTTAGTGCACCACATACGCACGACTCTGCACCAGAGCAATACTTTTGGCAAAAGAAATCTGATAAAAGATATGCAGATGTAACAATACCTGAGCCAAAATTAAAAGAAGATAAGTATTTTAATATGCTTCCAAAAGAGGTTAAAGATGGTTTTAACAGATTGCGTTGGACTTGGAGATTTGATGAGCCTGCTAAATATCAAGAGAGTGTTAAAGGGTACTATAGAATGATAAGTGGTGTAGATGATGAAATAGGGAAAATAAGACAGTTATTAGAGAAAAAAGGAATTGCTGATAATACAGTTATTATTTTTATGGGTGATAATGGATATTATTTAGGAGAGCGTCAATTAGCAGGAAAATGGTTAATGCACGAAAATTCTTTAAGAGTGCCTTTAATGATTTATGATCCTAGAGTTAATAAACATTCTGATGTAGAGGATATGGTTTTAAATATTGATGTGACTAAAACAATTTTAGATATAGCTGGTATTGAAGCGCCAAAAGAATACCAAGGAAAGAGTTTGTTGCCTTATGTAAATGGTACTAAAGTAGCTAAGAGAGCATCTGTTTTAGTTGAGCATTTGTGGGACTTTAATCCGATACCATCTAGTGAGGGAGTGCGTACAGAAAAATGGAAATACTTTAGATATAGATTTATTAAAACTCCAGAAGAATTATATGATTTAGAAAATGATCCACTGGAAACTAATAATTTAGCTTCTAACCCAGAATATAAAGAGGTTTTAGATACGCATAGAGCTTTACTTAACGAAAAAATAAAAAAGTACGTGGATGCTAAATTAGTTCACTAAAAAAAATAAAAATTAAATATTTTAAACCGCTGATAACTTATGTGTTATCAGTGGTTTTTTTATTTAAGTGTAATTTTTGTATTAATAAATTGTTTGAGTTTGTTTTTAATATTTACTATACCTAGTTGTTTTTTAGTGTTTTGTATTCATTATATGTTTTTTAGCAGGTTATCATATGTTATTTGTCATTTTAAAATAGGTTGTACCTACGTAGATTTGTCTTGAATATGTCGATAAGACAAACAAATTAACACTAAAAAATAATGAAAAATTTAATTAATTACGTATTTATACTTAGTTTTTGTGTGGCCTTTTCACAAAAAAAAGTAACCTTATCTCAAGCGTTAAACATAGCTAGTAAGCAGTCTATGTTATCCGTTAGATTAGCAAAAGCTAAAGTTTTTAAAGTAACACATCCAGACAATACGGCAACAAAGCAAAAATTAGGAGTTTCTTTAATTCAATTTGAACAGAATTTATCTGTTTTAGCAGACATAGAATTACCTAAAGATATTCATTTAAAAGTATCAACTTTAGAAATGTTGTGGAGTAGTTACAAAAGCGTGATTTTAGATAATGATTTAAAATCAGTTAAAAAGACGGTAGATTTTAACAAGGTTATTACTACGCATACTAAAGATATTTTTAAAAGCATTTTAAAAGTATCAAAAGAAGCAACTGAATATCCTTATAATTCTAAATTACCAGGATTTTCATCGGCTTATATTGCATCAAATGATTTAAAGTATTTATCTCAAGAGCTTTCTTTGTATTATAATGTGTTTTATTCTAAGGTTTTAGATTATGATCTAGAGCTTTTTAACACATTAGTTTCTGATATAGATAGTAGAGTAAATGATATTTTAAAATTAAAAGATACTTCAGATACAGAAATACAAAATAAAACAACAGATGTGCAAAATAAGTGGATTCTTTTAAAATCTAAAATACTTAGTACCAAAGATGCTTATTTTGTAATTACTAAACAAAGCCCTAAACCAGAGTATATTTTTAATCAGTCAGATTTTTTACTTAAAGAAGCAGATTTATTAACAAGACTTTATAAAGCAAATAATACAATTAACTAAATACCTCTAAACATATAGTTATGAAAAACTACTACTTATTACTAATAACAATTTTATTATTTACAAACAATGCGCTAGATGCACAAACAAAAACATACTTGTCTAATGCTGTAAATATAGCAGGTAAACAAAGAATGTTAGGGCAAAGAATGGCCAAAGATAGAGTGTTTATGGCAGCTAATAAAAACAAAATTGCTGCTTCTAAAGAATTAGAAAACACGATTATTAATTTTGAAAAGAGTTTAAAGATTTTAGAAGATTTTGCTCCAAATGAAACTATAAAACATAAAGTAACCGTTCAGAGTTATGTTTTTAATAAATACAAAAAAGCTGTTAATAGTAGATCTTTAGCTTCTTTGAATGATGTTATAGAAACCAATACTATGTTTTTAACAGTTTGTGATGACGTGGTGAATGAATTAATTAACTATTCTAAAACCCTTAATAGTGAAGGAGGAAATAATCATCAAAAATATGTAATAGACAAGATAGCTGAAGCAACAGGAGCATCAGGTAAATTAAGATATTTAACGCAAAGACTAACTTTGTATTATTCTTTAAATGAGTTTGGATTTAAAAAAATTACACCGCTAGAAATTGAAGATATTTCTAAAAAGATTGATCTAAATTTAGGTTATTTAAGTGTATTAGAATTTAATACATTAGAGATTGATGATTCTTTAAGTGAAGTACAGTATTACTGGAATCAATTAAAAGGTTTTATTTATAAAGATGGTAAAATAGATTTAACATCAAAAAAAATAAATGCAGTTGCTATGTATAATTTATGTAATACTATTTTAGGTAAAGCAAACGCAACTACTAAACTATACACAGACTTAAATAAACAATAATTGTAAATTTAATTTCGCTTACATAGGTAGGTTACATAGTAAAAAGCTCAACAATACCTGTTGGGCTTTTTTTATTTCTGTTGATTTTAGAGTTTTTTTTGTTAATTATTTGATTTTAAGTTTTTTATATAGGTTTTAAAAAAATAGTTAAGTTGAATGCTAGTAAAAACATGTGTAAAAAACATGTTTTTACATGGTTTTTAAATATCTTAAAAAGAATTGTAGCTACGTAGATTTGCAGTATTAATATCAACCAAAAAGATAAATTAACACTAAAAATCATGAAAAAATTAATCAAATACGTATTTATACTTAGTATTAGTATTGCGTTTTCTCAGAAAAATGTAACGTTGTCTCAAGCGTTAAATATTGCAAGTAAACAATCTATGCTTTCGGGTAGATTAGCAAAAGGAAAAGTATTTAAAAGTACTCACCCGAACAACACTGCTACAAAGCAAAAGTTAGGAGTATCTTTAATTCAATTTGAAAAAAACTTATCATTATTAAAAGATGCAAAAATATCTAATGATGTGCTTTTTAAAGTTAGTACTATAGAAATGCTTTGGGATGGGTATAAAAAAACAATTTTAGATCAAGATAAATCTTCAATAGAAAAAGCTATAGATTTTAATAATGTAATTGCAACTCATACAAAAGATATTTTTAATAGTATTTTGGTGATATCAGAAACAAAAAAAGAATATCCTTATAACACAAAATTAAGCGATTTTCCTTCTGCTTACATAGCATCTAACGATTTAAAATATTTATCTCAAAAACTTTCTTTGTATTACAACGCATATTACTCGAAAGTAAAAGAGTATGATGCAGAAGTGTTTGGAAGTATTATAGCTGAAATAGATGAAAAAGTGGTAAATACAATAAAACTTAAAGAAAGTACAGGGAAAGAAATAGAAACAAAAACAAAAGATTTGTTAGACAAATGGGTTCTTTTAAAATCTAAAATTAAAACTGTTTCAGATGCTAATTTTTTAGTAACAAATACTAGTCCAAAACCAGAGTATATTTTTAATCAATCAGATTTATTGCTTAAAGAAGCAGATTTATTAACAAGATTATACAAAGCTAATAGTGCTATTAACTAAAAATTTCTAAGAAACAAAAGACATGAAAAAAATCTACTTATTTATAACTGTATTAATGTTTTCTGCAACTAGTTTGTTGCAAGCACAAACAAAAACATATTTATCTAATGCTGTTAACATAGCTGGTAAACAAAGAATGTTAGGGCAAAGAATGGCAAAGAACAAAGTTTTCTTAGCTGCCAATCAAAAGAAATCTTTTGCAACTAAAGAATTACAAAAAACAATAGCTGGTTTTGAAAAAGGTTTAAAAATTTTACAAGATTTTGCACCTAATAATGCCGTAAAACATAAAGTAGACATACAAGAGTATGTTTTTAATAAATACAAAACCGCTATTTTAAGTAAATCAAAAGAATCTTTAAAAGAAGTGTTAGCAACAAATACTTTGTTTTTAGCTGTTTGTGATGATGTGGTAACCGAATTAATTAATTATTCTTACTCTAAAGCACTAAAAGCAGATGGTGTAAACAAGCATCAAAAATATGTTATAGATAAAATTGCTGCAGCTACTGGTGCATCAGGTAAATTAAGATACTTAACACAAAGGTTAACATTGTATTTTTCTATAAACGAGTTTGGTTACCAAAAAGTGACTCCTTTAGAATTAGATCAAATAATTAAAACAATGGATGCTAATTTAGGGTATTTAACAGTTTTAGAGTTTAATACTTTAGATATAGATGATTCTTTAAGTGAAGTACAATACTACTGGAATCAGTTAAAAGGATTCTTATACAATGAAAAAGGTGAGGTTAATATGAAACCCAAAAAAATAAATGCATTGTCTTTATATGATTTATGTAATACTATTTTGGCAAAAGCCAATGCAACTACAAAAATGTATGCTGATTTAAACAAGCAATAAAAAAGTTTTTTTAGATTTCTAGGCAGGTTGGTAAATTTTCTTTTAAGGAAATTTATCAACCTTTTTTTATGATTTTTTTAATACTCCACAGTAATGCCATTCTTATAAATTTTAACAAATTGCGCCCAAATTAATATTCTATATGATTCATTTTAGAAAACAACATTATCTATTACTATTCTTTTTTATTTTTATTGTAATCAGTACAAAAGGTCAGGTTACGGTAGTAACAGATTTTACTAATAAAGCTAATAAAAAGCAAAAATTACATGATGTATGGTCTGTAGTTAATAGAATTTCTCCTAAAAAAGGTGTTAGTGTAGCAAAAGGTATGGGGGTTAACCTAGTAAGAATGGTTGGTGGAATTAATAAGGTAGTTAACGGAAAACGTGTGCCAAATTATAAATACGACCCATGTAGATATGATTCTGTTACCAATAAATATATTTATAATTGGAAACCGCTTATTACAAGAATTAACAATGTAAAAAAATCAAAGAGAGAAATTTTTCAAATTGTTTTAGATCAACCTTGTTGGGCATTTCAACATGGATATAATTTTCTTTCTGATGATGAACCATACAATGGTAAAGATTTTAAAGAAAGTGAAAGAGTATCTATTTACGGGAATTCTTTGCCTCCTAAAGATAGAGTTGCTTACAGTGAGTTTGTAAAAGCTATGATGAAAAAATTAGTTGCTACCTATGGTAAAAAGCAAGTGTTAAAATGGAGATTTAGGGTAGGATCGGAAATAGAAACTCCAGATCATTGGCGTGGTACCAAACAAGATTTTATAGATTATTTTGCAGACACAGAAAAAGCGATTAGAGCTGTGTTGCCAAAAGCTAAAATAGGAGTGCATACAAGAACTCCTGATTTTTTATATAAGAAAGGAAAAGAAAAGAACTACAAAGGAGAAGTTTTTGGTTCTTTTGCAAAAGACCTTATAAGTTATTGTTATGATAATGATGTAAAATATGATTTTTGGGGGATATCAGATTATGTTATTGTTAATAACACTAGACCTTTTAATGTAGATGAAAAATATGAAGAATTATTTGCGCCTTTAATTAATCATTCTAAGTGGTTACCAAACACAAAATTAGACGTGATGGAATATGCACCTGTAGTGTCTATAAAAGGGAGAAATTTTATGAGGGTGTCTACTACTCATTCAGAAATTGTAGATTTAGAATTTACCAATATGTTTTATAGAAATAAAGACAAAGGTTTAGGTAGAATATATAGATGGGGAATGAGAAAGGGTTCTAAAAATACAGGTGTTATTTTAGAAACAAAGAAAATGATAGGTAAGCGCAGATATATCTCTGAAATTGTTGGTAACACAACTGTAGAAAATAATAAAATAGATGCCTTATTTGTTAAAGAAAGTAAAAATGATTTTGAAGGAATAATTTATAATTACAATACCAAAGATTTAAGTTATAAGCAACCAGAACAAGTTACATTGTCTATGGTTGTAGATTTACCTGTAGGAACTAGGATGTATTACAGAGATGCTTTGTATAGTAGAAATCAAA
>CALHCK010000057.1 GCA_937936695.1 uncultured Polaribacter sp. | reverse complement strand
ACTTCTTGGGCAGATATTGCTAAAGTAAATTTAGAGCAAATATTAACAGACCATGCTTTTTTAGAGCAAAAGGCAGCTTCTAATGCTGTTTCTATTATTATTAATTATTCTGAAGAAACAGAGCTTGTAAAAGAAATGAGTAACATTGCTATAGAAGAAATGCAACATTTTAAAATGGTGCATTTACTAATGGTTAAACGTGGTATGGTGTTGGGTAGAGAACAAAAAAATGACTACGCTATACGTTTACAAAAGTTTTTTACAAAAACCAAAGATAGAACCAATGCTTTGGTACAACGTTTACTAATTGCTGCTTTAATAGAAGCTAGAAGTTGCGAACGTTTTAAGGTTTTTTCTGAGAATATGGAAGATGAAGAACTATCTACCTTTTACAAAAATTTAATGATTTCTGAAGCTAACCATTATACTACTTTTTTACAGTTTGCAAGACAGTACCAAGATAGAGCTATTGTTGATGAGAAATGGAATGCTTTATTGGCTTTTGAAGCTAAAATGATGAGAGAACGCGGTTCTGAAGCTAAAATTCATGGATAGTAAATTACCTATTATTTTTTTATAATTTTTATACCTAAAAAATGTTTTCTAAAGCAGAAGCGGAAATAATTCGCAAAGAATTTTGGACAAGTTTTGGAAAGTCTTTTCCGAGAAAATGGTTGTTATACAACACTAAAATTAAAGGTTTTTCTTTTAAGTTTGTTGCCGATAGAAAAAAAGCTATGGTAACTTTAGATATTGAAAATCCGGATGAACTGGTTAATCTTTTGTACTACGACCAAATGCTTTCTTTAAAAACATTGCTAGAAAACGAATTGCCTGAAGTTATTTTTGATAATGCATATTTATTAAGCAGCGGTAAAGAAATTCATAGAATTTATGTGCCTTTTGATAAAAAGTTTAGCATTCATAACAAAAATACTTGGAGAGATTGTTATGAGTTTTTTGTTGAAACTATGGAAAAGTTTGAACTTTTTTATTACGAATATGAAGAGGTTATAAAAAACATTTAATAACTTTTATTGAGGCTATTTATTGGTTAAATAGCCTGCGTTAAGGATTGAAGCATTTGTTTGAGCTCTTTTTTGAGGTACGAAAAAAAAGCGAGTGCGTAAAGCCTGACCTGTTAAGGTAACGCCCAAAATTATTTTAAAAACTGTATACTTAAAGGATAGTTAGGTGCTTGATGGTTACTTGCTTTTAGTGCATTGATAATTGGATAGATTAAATAAAAAATACCAATTACAATAAACCCTATTATACCTAAACCTAACAATAAAATTAATGGTATACATATTATAAGGTAAATAAACATTGATATTCTAAAGTTTAAAATGGCTTTACCATGTGTGTCTACTCCTTGTATTTCGTCCTTTTTTAAAATCCAGATAATTAAAGGTACTACAAAACCACCTATGCCCGTTACAAAACTTAGTAGTTGACTTAGATGCATTATTGTTATTAACTGGTTGTCTTCTTTTATATCCATTGTTATAAATTTTTTATATAACCGTATAAGTAAATTATATTATTTTTAAATAAACTCTCTTAAATCCTTTTTTTTTATATAATATTCACTAAAATTTAATTTTTAGTAAATATTTATCAAATGAGTTAACATCTGATGTATATGAGCAAAAGTAAACTTTTCTTTAGCAATACCTTTGTAGTGAACATAAAAAACAACAAAATATTATTATGAACTACTTGAATTTAAATGACGAAAAAATTTTACCTGTTGTAACTGAATTAAATGTGCTACTTGCCGAATATCATGTTTATTATCAGAAATTAAGAAATTTTCACTGGAACGTTTTAGGAAAAAACTTTTTTGATTTACACAACACATTTGAAAAAATGTACAACGAAACAAAAACTAAAATTGATGAAATTGCAGAGAGAATTGTAACTTTAAAATACCACCCAGTTAGTAACTTTTCTAGCTATTTAGAGGTTTCTAAAATTAAAGAATCATCTCCGTTACTTACAGACAAAGAAATGGTAACTACTTTAATTAAAGATCATAAAATAATTTTAGAACAGTTAGGAAAAGTTATAGACAGAGCGAATAAAGCTAATGACGAGGGTACTGCAGATTTAATTGGTGCTTACATTAGAGATTTAGAAAAAAATACATGGATGTTAAGTGCATGGTCTAAAGATACTAAAGAGGTTTTAGATACTAGTTTTGTTGGTTAATGTTTTGTTTTTTAAAACAATTATTAATTAATTAAAACAACAAAATGGACAAAATAACAACTAAATTAGAATTATGGAAAGAGATTTTCATAAAAAACATACCAAACATAGCAATTGCAATAGTAGTAGTATTTGTAGCCTACTTTGCTTCTAGAGGAATTAACAGTCTTATATCTAAAACGCTACGAAAAAAAATAAAGCAAGAATCTGTTAGAAATCTTATATCTAGATTATCATCTGCTTTTATCTTCTTAACTGGTTTATACATAGCCATGACAGTTTTAAAATTTGATGATACTTTAAAAGCTATTGTATCTGCCGCCGGGGTATCTGGTATTGTTATTGGTTTAGCTTTACAAGGTACGTTATCTAACACAATATCTGGTGTAGTACTTTCTTTTAGACAAAATTTAAATATTGGTAACTGGGTAGAAACAAATGGTTATGCAGGACAAGTTATGGACATTAACTTAAATTACTTTGTTATTAGAGAGGCCGATAATAACATGGTAGTAATACCCAACAAAACAATACTAGAAAAACCTTTTAAAAATTACTCTTTAACAACAAAAATGAGAATTGCTATTACTTGTGGGGTAGCCTATGGGTCTGATTTAAAAAAAGTAGAGAGTTTAACAAAAGATGTTATCTCTACAAATTTTAATCAAGAAAAAATTGGTAAAAAAACAGAATTCTATTACACAGAGTTTGGAGATAGTTCTGTAAACTTTTTATGTAGATTCTGGGTAGATTCTGAAAATGCATTAGAAAAATTAAAAGCAAAAAGTGATGCTATAATAGCTATTAAGTCTGCTTTTGATAAAGAAAATATAAGTATACCATTCCCTATGAGAACTATAGAGTTTATGGATAACTCAAAATTAAATATCGATAAAGTTTCTTAAGAAACATTTTTATCAAATAAATATTATTAATCTTAAAACACACATTATGAAAAATTTTAGAAACACATTATTAATTGCATCAATCGCTTTTACAACAACCGCTTTTAGTCAAATAGGAGATCCTGATATCTCTGATAAATGAACTCTTGTTGATTTTAAGGAATATATTACCTTAAATGAAGAAAAAGAACCTATTACTGCTAAAGAACTAGAAGTTACTACAGAATACACTCCTGTGATTCTTGATCCTGAAGATAAATACAAATTAAATCAGGATATGATTGTGATGCCAACTCAGGTATCTAAA
>CALHCK010000056.1 GCA_937936695.1 uncultured Polaribacter sp. | reverse complement strand
AATATCTACTTATTCTGTTTTTGATATTACGGGACGTTTAATTTTAAAAGGAAATGGAAGTTTAATTGATTTAGGAGAACATGCTGTGGGTGTGTATTTTTTAAAAGTAAATGGACAAACAATAAAGCTAATAAGATAGATAAATTCTTAATTTAACTATATATTTTTAATATAAAACCGAACTTTATATCTAAAGTTCGGTTTTATTTATTTAGAAAAAAAATGAGCTTTTTATATTATTCTAGTTTTATAGAAATAATAAAAAGTTAAAAAACGAAATTAACAATGTTGTTTTTGTTTAATCTTTAGTATTTATTTTTTATAAGTAATAAATAGTGTGCTAATACAGTATTTAAAAGAGTAAATAAATAAAAATTTAAAAAAGGACATTTGCATAAATGTACTTTTTTTGTTTATTTATATTTTATAATTATTTAGAGCTGTTTTTAACTATATTTTCTCTTTTAAAACAGTAATTTCATCTCGTAATTTAGCAGCAACAATAAAATCTAGTTCTTTGGCGGCAGCTTCCATTTGTTTACGTTTTTCTCTTATACGTTTTTCTATTTCTTCTTTAGGTAAATATTGCAAATCTTGTTCAGCTGCTTTTTGGGTAGCATTGTCGTAATGATAGCTTGATACTGCAGATTTGGTAAGTGTGTCGTCAATTTTTTTATTTATTTGCTTAGGTTTTATATTATTAGCAGTATTGTAAGCGATCTGTTTTTCTCTTCTACGTTCTGTTTCATCTATGGTTTTTTTCATACTTTTTGTAATTTTATCAGCATACATAATAGCCAAACCATTTACGTTTCTTGCGGCTCTACCTATAGTTTGAGTTAAAGAACGGTGGCTTCTTAAAAAACCTTCTTTATCTGCATCTAAAATAGCAACTAAAGAAACTTCAGGTAAATCTAATCCTTCTCTTAATAAGTTTACTCCAATTAAAACATCAAATAAACCTTTACGTAAATCTTGCATGATTTCTACACGCTCTAAGGTGTCTACATCAGAATGTATGTATCTACAACGTATATTAACTCTTGTTAAATACTTGGTTAACTCTTCTGCCATTCTTTTGGTTAAAGTAGTTACCAAAGTACGCTCATCTTTTTCTACACGTATTTGTATTTCTTCAATTAAATCGTCAATTTGGTTTAAACTTGGTCGTATTTCTATTGGAGGATCTAAAAGACCTGTAGGTCTAATAACCTGCTCTACAAAAACACCTTCTGTTTTTTGTAACTCGTAATCTGCTGGTGTTGCAGAAACAAAGATGGTTTGTTGTTGAATTTCTTCAAATTCCTCAAATTTTAGAGGTCTGTTATCCATGGCAGCAGCTAACCTAAAACCATATTCTACAAGATTTTCTTTTCTACTTCTATCTCCGCCATACATGGCGTGAGTTTGCGGTACGGTTACGTGGCTTTCATCTATCACCATTAAATAATCATCTGGAAAATAATCTAGTAAACAGAAAGGCCTTGTACCAGGTTCTCTACCATCTAAATAACGAGAGTAATTTTCGATACCAGAACAATAACCAAGTTCTCTAATCATTTCTAAATCGAACTCTGTGCGTTCTTTTAAACGTTTGGCTTCTAAATGTTTTCCTATTTCCTCAAAATAAGCTACTTGCTTCATCATATCATCTTGAATTTGATGAATGGCGTTTTGTAAAACATCTGGAGAGGTAACAAAAAGATTTGCAGGATATATAGTTAGTTCATCAAAAGTTTCTAAAACGGTATTACTTTCTAAATCAAAAGATTCTATTTCTTCTATTTCATCACCAAAAAAATGAACTCTAAAACCATTATCTCCATAAGAAGGATAAATAGTAACTACATCTCCTTTAACTTTAAAAGTTCCGCTTTTTATTTCGTGCTCTGTTCTAGAATATAAACTGGTAACTAGTTGATGTAAAAATTTGGTTCTAGATATTTGTTGATCTACTGCAATAGGAATTACGTTTTTCTTAAATTCTATAGGGTTACCAATACCATACAAGCAAGAAACAGAAGCAACTACTAAAATATCTCTTCTACCAGATAGTAAAGAAGAAGTCGCACTTAAACGTAGGCGTTCTATATCATCATTAATAGATAAATCTTTTTCTATATAGGTTCCTGTAACAGGTATGTATGCTTCTGGTTGATAATAATCATAGTAAGAAACAAAATATTCTACGGCATTTTCTGGAAAAAACTGTTTAAATTCAGAATATAACTGAGCCGCAAGCGTTTTATTGTGAGCCAAAACAAGTGTTGGCTTTTTTACTTCTTTAACAACATTGGCAACGGTAAAAGTTTTTCCAGATCCGGTAACACCGAGTAAAGTCTGAAATTTTTCTCCGTTATTAATGCTTTCTGTAAGTTCTTTTATAGCTTGTGGTTGATCTCCCGTAGGAGAAAATTCTGATACCAATTTAAATTCCATACCGTAAAAATACGGATACGGTAACAAATCATCGATATTTTAAAACTTATAAATCTCTTTTTTTTAATAAAATATAAGAGCTATAAATAAAAATAAATGTCCAAGTAAGTACAATAGCAATGGTTGTTATTTCTACATCATACGATTTTGTTATTGTTTCTCCTATTTGATGCGCTGCTGTTTTTATGGCGTTAAGTTTAGAAAAAGGTTCTTTAATTAAGTTAGAAAGAGCTTCTAGGGGTAAAAACTGCATAATTGTATTTACGGTTTCGTCGGTATTATTGTTATTTCTAAAAGCCCAGTATAAATAACCTTTAAAAATGTTTTCTGCAAGAAGCCATACTAGAATAGCACCAATTGCAAATGCAGAACGTTTTACTAAAATACCAAAGAATAATCCTAAAGAGAAAAAACCAACAAGTTTTATAAAGAAGGCCAATAGATATTCTAAATCAGAAAAAATAATAGTAAACTCATTATAATCAGAATATAAAATACCTAGAATAAGAGAGGTAAAAAAAACAAATAAAGTAGATATAAGAGCAAATGCAACTACCATATAAAACTTAGAAAGTATAAACTCTTTTTTACTTAAACCATCTATTAAGTTTTGTTTTAATGTTTTGTAACTGTACTCATTAGAAATCATGGAAACAATTACCAGTAATAAAAAGAATTTTAAAATAGCAGCAATGTATGTATTAAAATGCCAGATGTACGGAAAATTAAAAATTCCCATTTCTGCTAAATGAAATTTTATGGGACCAATGTTAAATTTAATTATAGAAAATAAAGCAATAGCGGAAAGTAAAACAAAGTAAATAAAAGATAATACTTTGCTAGCTTTGCTATATTTAAATTTATGAAACTCTATAGAAAGTAGTCTTAGCATGTCTTTGTTTTAGTTGTTATTGGTTAAATCTAAAAATTGTTGTTCTAAACTAGGTTTGCGTTTTATTAATTGAGATAAAATTACCCCTTTATTAAAAAGATATTGATTAATTTCTGCTGCAGATACATCTTTATTTAAAGTGGCGACATATGTATTGTTATTAGTAGATACCTTGTCTATTGCAGTGTGTGTTTCTAATAACTCAAGTAATTTTTGTTGGTTTGTATCTACTTTTAGTTCAAGGATACCTTTAGAAGCTGTCATTTCATTAACAAGACCACTATATAATTTTTTACCATTTCTAATAACAATAACATGAGAGCAAATTTTTTCTACTTCGTCTAGTAGGTGAGAGGCTAATAAAATAGTAGTACCATTAGTAGCTATTGTTTTTATTATTTGTCGGATTTCATGAATTCCCTGAGGATCTAATCCGTTAGTTGGTTCATCTAAAATTAAAATTTCAGGATCGTTTAACAACGCGGAAGCAATTGCTAAACGTTGTTTCATTCCTAAAGAAAAGGTACTGAAATTACTATCCTTACGTTCGAAAAGATTGACAATTTTTAGTTTTTCGTTGATTTTACTTTTAGCGACTCCTTTAATTTTACAAATTAAAGCAAGATTTTGAGTAGCGGTCATGTCAGGATAAAAGTTAGGACGCTCTATAATTGCACCTACTTTTTTTAAAGCTTCTATAGGAGAAATGGAATTGTTAAACCACGTGTAATCTCCTGAAGTTTTATTGATAACATTTAAAATAATACCTAAAGTGGTAGATTTTCCACTTCCGTTAGGACCTAAAATACCGTAGATGTTTCCTTTAACAATATCAAAAGAAAGGTTATTTACAGCATGAATTTGACCGTATTTTTTATTAAGTTTATTTAATGATAATAGAGTTTCCAAAGCAGTTTTTTTAGTCGAATTTAAAGATATGACGACTAATTGACTTTTTTGTTACAAATTTAAAAGTATGAGTACTTTTTTAATAATTATTAAAGTCAAAATCATCAAAATGCCCAAATTCATCGTCTATATCACCTTCATCACCAAATTCATCTTCTAATTTATCTGCAATAAATTCTTTTTCAGGAGCTTCTTCAGGAATTTCACCAACGGTTAAAATGGTTTGAGGTAAATCTGTTCTTTTTTCTGATGATATTTCTATAACATCAACATAAAATGTCCACATATTTAAGAAATCATAAACATAAATAAGTTTATTGTTTTCTTCTGGTAATGTGGTGTTTAAAATACATGTTTGCATAGAAATTCCTTCTCCAGATTCTGCCATATTAAAAAGCGGAATTTCTTCACCCTGATTCCATTCATCATCAGTCTTATAAAAAGAAGCCATTTCTTCTCCTGCAAAACCAAAAGACCTTGCAATAGTAAGGTGTAAATCTTCTAAATTAATTAAATCTTCTACTAAAAGAGTTCTAATTACGTCTTCTTTGGTGTCTAAAATTACTCGGATTTTGTACATAAAATGCTTTAACTTTCTACTGCGAAAATACAATTTTTTATATGTACTTTTACACAACAATCTTAAAGAGATGGATAAAGCTACTATTTTAAAAGCGTTTAATGCAAGATGTAAAGGTACATTAATGGAAACGCTTGATATTGAGTATGTTGCTGTTGGTGACGATTTTTTAACTGCAAAAATGCCAGTAAATTCTAATGTACATCAACCATTAGGGCAATTGCATGGTGGCGCAACTGCTGCTTTGGCAGAGAGTGTGGGTAGTGCTGCTTCTAATTTTTTTATAGACCATAAAAAACAGTTTGTAAACGGAATTCAGTTATCTATTAACCACATAAAAAGTAAAAAAGAAGGAGTAGTGTATGCTACTGCTAAAAATATTCATAAAGGAAAAACTACTCATTTATGGGAAGTAGAAGTTGTAGATGAAAATGAAAATTTAATAGCAATTGCTAAAATGACGAATATTGTTTTAAACAAAAAATAACATTACTTTACATTGAGTATCATTTTTAATAAAATAGAAGCTTCATATACTAATAATTTACCTTTTGTAGCTTATAGAAAACCAAATTCTGACCAGATATCAGCTTTTTTAATGCAAGATACTGATGTTTATTTTACCTCAGATTTTTCTGAAGAAGGTTTTGTTTTTGCTCCTTTTAATGATAAAGAGAAAGCGATTTTATTTCCAAAAGAAAAAGCAATTTTTATAAAAGAAATGTTGGCAAACAATATTTTTTTTGAAAATAAAACTAATGAAGACAATGTTATTGCTGATAAAGAAGCTCATTTTAAATTAGTAGAAAAATCTTTACAAAAAATTTATAAAGAAGACTTTAAAAAAGTAGTAATTTCTAGAAAAGAAACTGTTGAACTGCAACAGTTTACCATGATGCAGACTTTTAAGAAGATGCTACATAACTACACAAATGCTTTTGTTTATTGTTGGTTTCATCCAAAAGTAGGTTTATGGTTTGGTGCTACACCAGAAACTCTTTTATATATAGATAAAAATAAGTTTACAACCATGTCTTTAGCAGGAACACAGGTTTATAAAGGTGAAAATAATGTAGTGTGGGGAGCTAAGGAGTTAGAAGAACAGCAATTGGTTACAGATTTTATAGCCAACCAACTAAAAACAATTACGTCTAATTTAAACATTGATAAAACCGAAACTGTTAAGGCGGGTAATTTATTACATTTAAAAACTAAAGTAACAGGTAATTTGTTACCTGATTCTAATTTAAAAGATTTAATTAGAAGTTTACATCCAACACCAGCAGTTTGTGGTTTACCAAGAGAAATTACAAAAGCATTTATTATTAAAAATGAAAATTACTCGAGATCTTTTTACACAGGTTTTTTAGGAGAATTAAATCAATCTAAAACAAAAACAGCACTTTTTGTAAATTTAAGA
>CALHCK010000055.1 GCA_937936695.1 uncultured Polaribacter sp. | reverse complement strand
TTTAAGAATAAAGACAGTATAGTTTCTTCGGGATTTGATGATTTTTTTAAGTTGTATGGAACAAAACAAATTAAGGATTACAAAGCAAATGAATCAATTTTAAAAGAAACTCAAAAAGCTTTAGCAGGAAACTTTCTTTCTAAGAATTGGGATGTGATAAAAGATGAGATTGATAAAACAGGAATAGATGCTAAAATTGGTGTTCCGGTTGTTGTTAAATCGTATAACTTAAACAAAAAATCGTTTACTTATGTGATGATAGCTAATTATGAGGTTAAAGGAACGGATCCTTATACCATGGCAATGGCAATGAATGGTGTGCTTTTAAATGATAGGTTGGTTTGGTTGGCTTATTATATTTTGTATAAAGACAAAAGTACGATAGATATATTGCAAGAAAAATCAAATAAAATTATAAGAGAGTTTCTTAAGGTAGAAAGTTAGTAATAATTACAGGTGCTTGTGTAATTTAAATTTAAAAAATGACAATTATTCAAATAGAGATGTGAGTCAATAATGTGAATTTCTGAAAATAAGAATAATAGTTTTTTATAAAATATTGCTTTTTAGCAAAGTAAATAATTGAAAAATATTTAACACAAAATTAGAGGAATTAAGATAAAGACAAGAAGTTTGAAATAATTATGATAGAAGAAACAAAAAAAGAACTTGAAAATCAGTTCCCTGAATATCAATTCACAATAGCAAAAAGAATATACGGAAAATGTATAGTCGCTCATAAATCTAAATATAGAGGTGCTGATATATATGTAAATGAAAATAAGATAACTGTTCAATCATGTGTGCCTGATAAAAAAGCAAGAATATTAATTGGTGGTGGAGCTTTATTTTTAAAAATTTTCAAAAAAGATTTTTCAGAAGCTGAAACTGAAATGATCAAATATTTCAAAAGTATAAATAAACATGTTAGACGAAGATTATAATAACTATTGTCAATAAAGTATGAGTTTTATTACTAGCTAATAGCTTACTTTAGAAAGTTCATGAGGGCTTTCTAATCTAGTAATAATTTGCTTACATTTAACTCAAAAATACATAACAAAATTTAAACTGAGCCGATAAGAGTTGTTGCAAAAATATTTTAAAAAAGAAAATTACCTTGAAAATAGATAAAACTAGTGTTGTTTATGATTTTGAAAAAACTTCAGACCTGAGTGGATGGAGTGTAATTGATGACGGTGTGATGGGAGGGAACTCTAAAGGAAATTTTTCTCTTAAAGAAAATTCTTATGGTTATTATTATGGAGAAGTTTCTTTAGAAAATAATGGAGGCTTTTCTTCTCTTAAATATCAATTTAAAGAAAAAGATATTAGTTGTTTAACTAAGGTTAAAATAGAGGTAAAGGGAGATGGTAAACAATATCAATTTAGAATTAAAAAAAAGGCAATAGAAAAATGTGCTTATATCTCTCTTTTTAGCACAACAAAAGAGTGGCAAACTATAACTTTTTTATTGTCTGATATGTATCCTACTTTTAAAGGTAAAAGGTTAGAAAAACCCAATTTAATGCCTTCTAAAATAGAACAAATAGGATTTTTAATAGCTAATAAAACAGCAGAAAATTTTTCGTTAAAAATCAGAAAAATTTATCTTGAATAGTGCTATAAAACTCAAAACTCTTTTTTGTATCTTTCACAAAGTTAAAATTATTAATTGATGGAAGAAAACATAAAAACTGACCCACAAAAAACTTCTAAGCAGAACATAAAAAAAGATGCAAAAGGCCTGTTTGAAAATGCAAAGAATTTTGTTGTAGAGCTTTTTGATTTTAGAGATGATACAGATCATGCAGCAACAATAGCTGCAATAAAAGCAGATATTCCTTTTAAAGGAGCTACGGCTTGGATTTTGATTTTTGCAGTATTTGTGGCATCTATTGGATTAAATGCTAACTCTACAGCGGTAGTTATTGGAGCCATGTTAATATCTCCGTTAATGGGTCCTATTTTAGGAATTGGAATGTCTTTTGCAATTAATGATATTGATACTTTTAAAAAATCTTTAGTAAACTTAGGTATAATGATTGCTTTAAGTTTGTTAGCATCATTTTTATTTTTTTACTTTTTTCCTTTAAGTGAAGATAATTCTGAGTTATTAGGTAGAGTTAGTCCAGATATTAGAGATGTTTTAATTGCCTTTTTTGGAGGGTTGGCACTTATGGTTGCCAGAACAAAAAAGGGAACAATAGCTTCTGTTATTTTTGGAGTTGCTATTGCCACAGCTTTAATGCCCCCGCTTTGTACAGCAGGGTATGGTTTGGCTAAAGGTAACTTTCAGTACTTTTTTGGAGCATTGTACCTATTTACCATTAATACGATTTTTATTGCTTTAGCTACTTTTTTAGTGTTAAAGTTATTACGTTTTCCTATGCATAAGTATGCAAATGCATCTAAAAGAAAACGATATGCTACTATTGCAACTGTAATTGGTGTGGCTGTAATGATTCCTGCTATTTTTACTTTTGTTAAAGTTTTTAATGATAATAAAATAGATACACAGATAAATGGTTATATAAAAAATGAAATAAAGTCTAATAAATATTTACAGTTAATAGATTGGGATAAAAACCTTAACACTAAAGAAATTTCTTTAAACTTTTTTAATGAAATAACAGAAGCAACCGAGAATGATTTAACTAACGAGTTGTCTAATGGAGTTTTGTATCCTAATTTAAGAGAATTTAAATTAAAAATTAAAGGAAGTGATACAAAGAGTTTTGAGTTAATAACTACAGCCTATAAAGAAAAGAGAGAGGAGTTAAAGCTAAGTAAAAATATAATAGATGGGTTACAAAAGCAAATAGAAGAATTACAAGCTACCATTACTTCTCTAAACCTTAGAATAGAGCAAGATGCTTTAAATAAAAATCAAAAAGTAATTGCGTTTACAAGAATTGCTAAAGATGCTAAAATTAGATATGTTGATATTCAGGAAATAAATTTTGCTAACGTATTATCTTCTAAAGATTTTATAAAAATAGATACAATTCCTACAGCAAGTATTAAATGGAATATAAAATTATCTGATAGTATTATTAAGCCTAAAGAAAAAGAATTAAGGGCTTGGTTACAAAAAGAATTAGAGTTAGATACATTGTATATAAAAAGAGAAAAATAGAGACTAAAACAAATAAAAAAGGCTTACAAATATATTAAATTGTAAGCCTTTTTTGTTTTATGTATTTTTTATTTATGAAAACTCATCACCAAAAGTATCTTTAACTTCAGCAACAATTTGTTTTATATCTTGCTCATCTTTTCTTGGGCAGATTAATAAAATATCCTCTTTTTCAACTACAATAAAATCTTCTAAGCCTTGTATAACAACTTTTTTACCAGACTGAGTTTTAATCATGTTACCATTAGCATCTCTAAAAATAGTATTAGGACCAACAACAGCATTTTTATCAGTGTCTTTTTCTAATTTATTATATAAAGAACCCCAAGTACCTAAATCATTCCAACCAAAATCTACAGGTAAAACATGTACATTTTTGGCTTGTTCCATAATTCCAAAATCAATAGAAATGTTTTCACATTTTCCATAATTTGTTTTTATAAAATCATCTTCAAAATCAGAATTATACACATTAGCTCCATTGTCTAATGTATCTAACATATTTGGTAAAAACTCTTTAAACGCTTTAATAATACTTTTTGCAGACCAAACAAAAATACCAGCATTCCAAAGATATTCTCCACTTTTAAGAAACTCTTTAGCAGTTTCTAAATTTGGTTTTTCTCTAAAACTTTCTACTTTTTTAATTTCAGAAGCTTCTTTTTTAAACTGAATGTACCCATATCCTGTATTAGGAGAGTCTGGCTGAATACCTAAAGTCATTAAAATATCTTCTTTAGCACAAGCGTCAAAAGATGTTTGTATGTTGTTTATAAATTCAGTCTCATCATCTATCCAATGATCAGAAGGAGCAACTAGAATAATTGCATCTGGATTTTCTTCATAAATTTTTAAAGCAGCATATAAAACACACGGAGCAGTATTTCTCATAGATGGCTCTAAAAGCAAGCTTTTTTTAGTGGCTTTAGGTAATTGCTCTAAAACTAAATCTTCGTAACGCGCATTGGTTGCAATTAATATATTAGTAGAAGGTACTAGGTTATTTATTCTTTCAAAAGTTCTTTGAATTAAACTTTGTCCAACACCAAGCATATCATGAAACTGTTTAGGGTGTTCTTGCGTGCTCATAGGCCAAAATCTAGATCCTACGCCACCAGCCATTATAACTGCGTAATAATTTTTATTATTTTCCATATTTGTAAACTTCTACGTTTTGATTGAATAAGTACATGTTATTGTTACTTGTATTTAAGCATTCAATTCTTGTTCTTCTTTTAGTACCTCTTTTATAAATGAAATTTTTAAATTCAAAAAAATCACCCACAGAAAGCTCAAATATAAAACACTTTCCTGATTCTGCCATATTTCCTTTTAAAACTAATGATAAATTAACATCACTATCAGTACTGGCTTTTGGATTTTTTAAATAGTTGGCCAAGAAAGGTAATATTTCTGAAGGATAAATATCAGGATGTAAAAAAGGAAGCATTAGATGTTGAAAAACAGCTTTCCATTCTTTTCCATGAGGTTGCACTCTTCCAAATTTTTTATGAGTAACATAATGCGCTATTTCATGAACAAGGGTTAACAGAAACTGATGTTTATTGAGGTTATTGTTAACAGTAATAACAAAGCTACCATTAGGTAATTGTCTAAAATCGCCATGTTTTGTAGCTCTTTGATTTACAATCTTTAATAAAAAATTATGTTTTTCTATTAAGAATTGAACAAAAGGAATTGCTTTACTAGGTATGTATTTTTGATATTCTGAATTCAAACACTACGGGTTTGTAGATGATACTTGTAGTACTTTTCCGTTATAAAATTTATTTCCTGTTAAAGAGAAATTAAAAATGTAATC
>CALHCK010000054.1 GCA_937936695.1 uncultured Polaribacter sp. | reverse complement strand
AGAATTAAGACCTATACATACTTGGTCTATTATAAAAGCGCATTTTAGTTTTTATAAGAATTTCTTTAAGTTTTTAAAGAAACGTAAAAAACTTTCTAAAAAAAGTGATTATTATAAACACACAAGTATTGTTTGGCAATATTTTGTACGAGGTAAAAAAACTTTTAACGATTTAAAATAATTTTTACTAAAATATGCGAAAAATAATTTTTCAAACCATAATACTGGTTTCAGTAGTAACAAATTTAAAAGCTCAATCAGTAATAAACAACTTTTATATTGACGGGAGCTATAACTTTGTAAAAGATAATTCAATTTCACCTTTTTTTAAAACTAATTTTTCTAATCAAAAGCAAACACGATTTGGCTTTAATACAAATATTGGTTACAAATTAAATGAAAACTTTATAATAGGTGTTGGTTTTAATTATCAGCAAGAAAAAATAACGTTTATAGAGGCCGTTAATCTTTCTACTGGAGCTGAAAACATTAAATTTAGATTTATATATGAAGAAATTACACCATCTTTATTTTTAAAATATTTAAAAAAATTAAATAGTAAAATAACTCTGGGATTAAGAGCAAATATAGGATCTCATTATGACACTCAGATTTTAGATTTATCGCCGAATTCATTTAATTTTTCATCACAGAAAAATAACGCTAACATAACTATATCTCCATTAACTCAATTATTTCTAACCAATAAATTAGGTATACAATTAAGTTATACGCTTTTTAATGTAGACTTTGACTTTAATAGAAATCCTTCAGACTTAAAGCTAGGTCTATTTTATTACTTTGATAAAAGGAAATAAAATAATTACAAAACTTCTAAACTACCTTTACCTTCTCTAATTACCTCAGGATAACTGTCAGTAAGATCTATAATTGTAGAACCTTCATTACCTCCGTAACCGCCATCTATCACTAAATCAACTAAATTACCCCATTTTTCATAAATCAGTTCAGGGTCTGTTGTATACTCAAGTATTTCATCTTCATCTCTAATAGAAGTAGACACAATAGGATTTCCTAAACTAGTTACTAGTTCTCTTATAATTGTATTATCAGGAATACGAATTCCTACAGTTTTTTTCTTTTTAAATATTTTTGGCAAATTTTTGCTACCTGGTAATATAAAAGTATAAGGTCCTGGTAAAGCTCTTTTTAAAATTTTAAACGTGGCTGTATCTATTTGCTTTACATAATCAGACAAGTTACTTAGGTTATCACAAATAAACGAAAATTTTGCTTTTTCAATTTTCACACCCTTTATACGTGCTATTTTTTCTAAAGCCTTTGTATTAGTTATATCACAACCTAAACCATACACGGTATCTGTTGGATAAATTACTAATCCACCATTTTTTAAAACTTTAACAACTTTATCTATTGCCTTTGCATTAGGGTTCTCGTTGTATATTTTAATAAATTCTGCCATAAATATAAAGATACAAAAAACTCAGTCTGATTTGCATCTAACTGAGTTTATTATTTTATTTAAAATATAGTTATTTTAAGACTTGTCTACCATTCTAAAGCCTTCTCCATGAATATTTAAAATCTCAACACTATCGTCTTCTTTTAAATATTTTCTAAGTTTTGCTATGTAAACATCCATACTTCTTGAAGTAAAATAATTGTCGTCTCTCCATATTTTTGTTAAAGCCAATTCTCTAGGCATTAAATCATTTTTATGAATAGCTAACATTTTTAATAATTTACTTTCTTTTGGAGATAGTTTAGTTACTTCTCCGTCTTTACCTACTGATAAATGACGTAGTTTAGAATTAAAAAAGAAACTACCTATAGAAAATTCAAACTGCTCTGTTTCTGGTATTTTATCAGTTTCTTTTCTTTGTAAAATTGCTTTAATTTTATGTAGCAACACCTCAGAATCAAAAGGTTTATTTAAATAATCATCTGCACCTACAGAATATCCTTTTAAAACGTCTTCTTTTAATGTTTTAGCTGTTAAAAAAATAATAGGTACTTCTTTATTTGTACTTCTAATATCTTGAGCTAAAGAAAAACCATCTTTTCTAGGCATCATAACATCTAAAATACATAAATCATAATCGCTATTTTTAAACATGATTAAACCCTCTATACCATCTTTAGCGTGTGTAACATTATAATCGTTTAATGCTAAATAATCTTTTAAAACTGTTCCAAAATTTGGATCATCTTCTACTAGTAAAATCTTTTTGCTTCCCATTTTTTTGCTTAATCATTTTTATATTAGAGGTAGCTTTATCGTAAACGTACTACCTTTGTCTTTTTCACTTTCAACAAATACCGTACCGTGGTGTTTGTCTACAATTTCTTTTACATAAGCCAAACCTAAACCATGACCTTTAACATCATGAATATTACCTTTTTGCTCTCTGTAAAATTTATCAAAAACTTGTTTTTGTACAACTTTAGTCATTCCAATTCCTTGGTCTTTTATCTTTAAAATAAAAAACTTATTGGTACTTTCTGTATACACATTAATTATTGGTGCTCCTTTAGAATATTTTAAAGCATTTTCTAAAACATTTACAACTACATTTGTTAGATGAAACTGATTTCCAGATATTTCTGCTGTTATTGCTTCAAAATTAAAATCTAACTCCCCTTTTCTATCTGCTATTAATAAATTTGTATGTGTTATTGCATCTTCTATTATGTCATGCATATCTACTGTTTCCTTACTAATTTCTATCTGATTTTTTTCTAATCTAGAAATTCTAAGTACATTTTCTACCTGAGAATGCATTCTTTTATTCTCGTCTCTAATCATTTTTACATAACGCAATACCTTTTCATTATCATTAATAATTTTAGGGTTTTTTATAGAATCTAACGCCAAATTAATAGTTGCTATTGGTGTTTTAAATTCATGCGTCATGTTATTTATAAAGTCTGTTTTTATTTCTGATATCTTTTTTTGTCTTACTAGTTGATATAATGAACTAGAAAAGGCGATAATAATGATAAAAATAAAGAACAAAGACAATAATAATATACTAGATATGTCTGATAATATATGATTGTTTTTTGTTGGAAACGTAACATATAACCAATAATCTACACCTCCGTCTGAATTATAAAATAACGGATACGGAAAACTATCTTTTTTATTAATTGTATAATAACCAGATTTAAGATTAGTTGCTAAACCATCATTACTATATACCCCGTATTTAAAATCTAATTGAATGTTTCTTTTATTAAGTTCATCTTTAATTATATCATTCAACTCACGATTACTTAATCTTTTATGAATCGGTTTTGTACGGTTAAAATTTCTAAAAATTTCAGCAAACTGACTCCTTTCTAAGTTCTTTAATCTTTTTGTAAAAGAATACCTTGTTTCATCTAACACAGGAAACAAATCGTCTGCTCCTTTTATCAATTTAGAATGAAAAAAATCGTTTTTACCTGTTATTCTCTTTACGATAATAGTATCATTATCTATAAAATCTACGGGCATTTTAAAGTTTTCTTCTAAAATAGTACCACCGTATGTAAATTTTTCTTTTGTTGTGGTGTCTATCTCTTGAAATAACCAGTTTTTAATTTGAGCTTCGTCTGCTAAAACTGTGTTTTCAATAATACCTCTGTATTTATTCTCGAAAAAAGCATTCTCTTTTTCACTTATTCTTTCTGTTACCCTTGCTAAAGATTTCTGAATTTCGTTTTTAAATTGTTCTTTTTTACTTTCTAGCGCATTATTTATCCAATACAACTGTACAGTAATAATTCCAATAAGCGAAATACTCATTAAAACAACAATAAGAGTAAACATTTTTTTTCCCACGAAACAAATCTAATACATTCGCTAAATAATCTTTAAAATATTATCGTTTTTATTTAAAATTTAAGACTATCTTAACAAATAAGATATATATAATTCAAACTAAATAGATTTTTCTGTTAAAATATTATGAATCTTATGAACCTGGTTTTTAGCAATTTCTAGACTAATATTTTCTATAATATAATTAGATAGCAGTAATTTTTTATCTTCTTTCCATTGACTCTTAATTCTGTTTAACACTTTTTCTTTACTGGTATTGTCTCTTTTAACAACTCTTTGTATTCTTAAATCTAACGGAGCAAATACTGTTATAATTTTATCACAATTTGTATAACTATTACTTTCAAATAGTATTGCATTTTCATAAATTATATAATGTTTGTGGCTATTTGCTTTTACAAACTCTTTAAAATGTTTTTTTACTAAAGGATGAACAATACTATTTAAAACTTGTAATTTTTCTTTGTCTTTAAAAACAATATCAGCAATAAATGGTCTATTAAGTTTACCTTCTAAAAAAGTGTTTTCTCCAAAAAAAGCTATCAATTTCTGTTTTATTTCTTTAGAAGTGTTCATTAATTTTTTAGCTTCTGCATCTGCAAAATAAACCACCACATTTTTATAAGAAGCAAATATATTTGCAACTGTAGTTTTACCACTTCCTATACCACCTGTTAAACCTATTACCATTTATTTATGAATTAAAAAATCTATTTTATTGGGTAATACTTTATAACTCTTAAATAAATTAGATGTTGTAGTTCCCTTGGGTATTAAATAATTTAAATTATTATTTTTTGCCACATTATAGTCGCAAATTACTTTAAAAAAATTAGTGTCTATTTTATTAAAATTAGATAAACCAACAACAAAAACAACTTCTACAGTTTTATTTAACGTTGTTAAATTAACTTCTTTAGGTAAATTTATTACCTTAAAAGGCACTTCTACTCTACCCTCTGTATATTTTTCTACATTTCCTTTAATAGTTACTGTAGCGGTACTAATTTTAGTTTTCTCTAAATTTTTAGGAACTAATACTTTTACAGATTTAGAAAAGTTAGACATTACATTCTGCAAAACAAGAGGTTCTAAAAAAAGTGCTTTAACTTTGTTTATTTTAGACTCTGCACCTGATATTATGATACTGTCAGGTATAATTTGTAATTCTGAAGAGTTGTCATAACCAATGCGATAATTAATTTTTAAATTAGGCTTTACAGGCACTTTTTTTGATGTTAAGGTACCAATATCTAACAAAATAGTGTCCTTTAATATTTCGTGTAAAACAACACCAGAAGGAAGTTGTTTATTTATTTTATTTTTTATCTTTTCTGTTAATAGATAAAATGTAGTATCTGTTTTTTTACGTAAATCATTAGCATCTATTGCTATATTTTTATCAGATAATCTAGCACTTAAAATTTTAAAACCTGTAGATTTTACAAAAACATCTAACTCTTTTATAGGTTCTTTTTTAAAAAGTTTATTTGTAGGAATATTGGTATAACTTACAGAAAGCGTTAATAGTGCCTTATATTCTTTAGATAAAGTAATTAACAACCAAATAAGAATAGATACTATTAAAAAGCCTATAAAACTCTTTGATATTTTTTTTGTCTTACTCAAAATTTACAGAGATTTTTACGCAATCTACACAAAAGCGTATTAAAAAAAAAGTGAGCTTATTCTAAAAAGAAAAAGCTCACTTTATTTATACTTTAAAGTATGTAATTATTTTTTTGCTGTTACTAAGCCTTTTGTGCTTAACTCCATAGAAATTGCAGAACGTTCAAACTTAATTTTACCTGCTCCTGTTTCTATAGTTATTGTATTATCAGTATCATTAATTTCTGCTATTTTACCATGAATACCACTAGAAGTTACCACTTTAGCACCTCTTTTAATTTCTGCCTGAAAAGCTTTTTCTTTTTTCTGACGTTTCCTATGTGGTCTTATTATAAAAAAATAAAACACTGCTATCATAGCTATAATCGGCAGCATACTCATTAAAGACCCTACAGCTTTTTGTAAAAAAATTACATTAAAATTCATTATTTCTTTGGTTTAGGTGTTACGTTACCTTTTACTGTTAAAACTTCTCTACCAGCCTCTGTGTTAGTTGTTAAAGTAACGGTTTTTTGTTGTCTGTTTGGCTTACCGGATGTATTAAATTTTACTTTAATTCCAGAAGATTCTCCTGGTTTAATAGCCTCTTTAGGCCACTGAGGAACCGTACAACCACAAGAACCCTGAGCATTTGTAATTACTAAATCTGTTTTACCAGTATTTGTTAATTTAAATTCAGTTTCAACAATATCTCCTTCATTTACGGTACCAAAATCATACACTTTATTATCAAAAGCAATAGAAGCTGTTCCTTTTTTAATTTCGGCATCTCTGTTTAAAGCATTGTTTAAGTTTTCTTTATTTACTTTATTTGATGCCTTTCCAGAATCTTTGCATGCAGAAAAAGAAATTACTGCTAGAGCCAATAAAATTGTTATTCTTTTCATTTTTATAATTATTTAGTTATTTATCGTCCGTAAAAATAATAAAATATTCAGTTTAATCAATAATCGATTTTAAAGTAGTCCTCTACCTATTTTTACAATTCTTTTATTACTTATAAATTCTTTAGAAATTCTATCTAAAACACCATTTATAAAGTAGCTACTTTTTTCTGTAGAATAATCTTTAGAAATTTCTATAAACTCATTAATTGTTACTCTTGTTGGTATCGATGGAAAGTTAACAAACTCTGTAATAGCCATTTTAATTAAAATCATGTCTATTTCTGCAATTCTATCAGATTCCCAATTAGGAGTTTTTTCTTCTATATCCTTTTCGTATTCTTTTTGTTTTAAAATTGTTTTTCTAAACAAATCAGACACAAAATCTTCATCGTCTTTATCTTTATACAATTTACCTAAAACAAACAAACCGTTTTGTTTTTGCTTACTTAACGTTTTAACCACCCAAGTATTTACAAAAGGTATATCATCTACCCAAGAAATCATTTTATCTTCATAATACTCAGCTAATTTTTCATTAGGAGCCACAATTTCTTTAAAAAAATCAATTACAAAAGCCTTATCTACTTTAAAAGAATCTTCTACAGTATCTAAATATTTTTTATACAAATCACTTTTCTGTAATTCATCAAAAATAATTTTAACATACTCATCATTTTCTTCCCAGTGTGTTAAATTATTAAGTTCTATATATCCCTCTACACTTACGCTTTCTGCAATAGCATTAATTAACTTATTATCTATAAATTTTGTATTGGGTTTTAAATCTTGTTCTGTAGCTAATATTTTCTTTTTAGAAAGAGCTATTTTTTTAGATGCTAATTTTTGAACTTCCACTAATAATTGAAAGTTTAAAACATATAAATCTAGCATTTTTAAAATGCTATGCTTTAAAAATTTTTCTTCTCTAACGATATCATCATTATGAGACTGTAACATTGCGTATACAGATTGCATTACTTTAACTCGAATATGTCTTCTGTTAATCATCTTTATAAAGAACTTGAATAATTTTTCTTTGCAAAAGTAAGGTTATTTTATTTTTATTCTTGATGCTTTTTAATTCTTTTTTAAGAAAATTTTCTGCCTTTATCTTGTATCTTCGTAAATCATTTAAAAGCTAAAAACCACCCTTTTGAAAGAATTAAAATACGTAAACAAATATTTCTCTAAATATAAATGGCGGATATTAATAGGAATTGTTATTACAATTCTATCTAAATTTTTAGCTCTAAAAGTACCACAAATAGTAGGTCAAACCCTAAACGTTGTAGAAGACTACCAAAACGGAACAATTACCAATTTAGAAGAGGTAAAACATCAACTATTTATAAATGTATTGATTATTGTAGCGGTAGCAATACTTTCTGGTTTCTTTACTTTTTTAATGCGTCAGACTATTATTGTAACTTCTAGATTAATAGAGTTCGATCTTAAAAACGAAATCTACCAGCAATACCAAAGACTCTCTGTTAATTTTTACAAAAAAAACAGAACAGGAGATTTAATGAATCGTATCTCTGAAGATGTTGGTAAAGTAAGAATGTATGTAGGACCAGCAATTATGTATAGCATGAACATGATTGTACTTTTTGGTGTAGGTTTTACGCAAATGATTAGTATAGATGTTACACTAACCATGTACACGCTAATACCTTTTCCGCTACTTTCTTTATCAATTTTTATTTTAAGTAAAGTCATTCATAAAAGAAGTACCGTTGTACAAGAATATCTTTCTAAATTAACAACTTTTAATCAAGAATTTTTCTCTGGAATTAATGTTGTAAAATCTTACGGTATAGAGGCTTCTATTACGGAAAGTTTTGATGAAATTGCAGACGAAAGCAAAGAAAAAAACATACACCTACAAAAAGCTAACGCTTTATTTTTTCCGTTAATGATTTTGTTGATTGGAATTAGTAACATACTCGTAATTTACATTGGCGGTAAACAGTATATAAATGGCGAAATACAAATTGGTACCATTATAGAGTTTATGCTTTACGTAAACATTTTAACGTGGCCAGTGGCAGTTGTAGGTTGGGTTACTTCTATTATTCAGCAAGCAGAAGCTTCGCAAGCAAGAATCAATGAGTTTTTAAAACAAGTTCCTGAAATTAGAAATACTAATAATGAGGCTACAGAATTACATGGTAATGTTACTTTTAAAGATGTAACTTTTACTTATGATGACACAAATATAACTGCTTTAAAAAATATTAACTTTTCTGTAAAATCAGGAGAAACATTAGCTATTTTAGGTAAAACTGGCTCAGGTAAATCTACTATTATAGAATTAATCTCTAGATTGTACGATACTAGAGAAGGAGAAATTCTTTTAGATGAAAATCCTATTAAAAATGCCAATTTAAATGATGTAAGAAACCAAATTGGATTTGTACCCCAAGACCCTTTTCTTTTTTCTGAAAGCATAGAAGACAACATTAAATTTGGTAAAGAAAATGCTACAGAAGAAGAAATTATAGCAGCTGCAAAAAATGCCGATGTACATAAAAATATTGTTAATTTTCCTAAAGGTTACAAAACTATTTTAGGTGAACGTGGTGTTACACTTTCTGGCGGACAAAAACAACGTGTATCTATTGCTAGAGCGATTATAAAACAGCCTAAAATTTTAATTTTTGATGATTGCTTGTCTGCTGTAGACACAGAAACCGAAGAAAAAATCTTATCTAATCTAGAACAAGTTTCTAAAAATATTACCACCTTTATTATTAGTCATCGTGTTTCTTCTGCTAAAAATGCCGATAAAATTATTGTTTTAGACCAAGGTAAAATAGCACAACAAGGAACTCATAATCAATTAATAACGCAAAACGGGTATTATAAAGATTTGTATGAGCAACAACTTTTAGAAAAAGATTTTTAATCTTTAACACAACTACAAAAAATATTTTATTAGATTTGTTAAAGTATAAAACCAATTAATAAATACTATTTACTAAGAATTATGGCAGAGAGAGTTGAACAGGAAGAGATTTTTTCTCAGGTATTAAGAGCAGGAAGAAGAACTTATTTTTTTGACGTTAGAGCAACAAAAGCAAACGATTATTATTTAACGGTTACAGAGAGTAAAAAATTTACTCATGATGATGGTACTTTCCACTATCAAAAACACAAAATCTATTTATACAAAGAAGATTTTACAGATTTTAAAGAAATGCTAACCAAAGCAACTGATTATATTTTAAATGAAAAAGGTAGCGAAGTAATTAGCGAACGTCATCAAAAAGACTTTAAAAAAGAAGAAATTACTACAGATGAAGCTTCTTCACAAAATTTTACTGATGTTTCTTTTGATGATATATAAATCTTAGAAAATACTTACATATTATAAAACTTAAAAAACGTAAATCTAAAGATTTACGTTTTTTTACATTTAAAACAAAAAAGAAATGAAAAAGGAAAAAATTACTTTGATATTAATAACCTTAATATGTTTAACAAAATCTTACTCTCAAATAGAAATTAATTGTGATTTAATAGAAGATTTTAACAAAGAAGGGTATGCTCTGATTTTCAGAAACAAGACAAAACACTACATTAATACAAAAGGTAAAGAGTTTACAGAAAGTGAATTCTTAAAAAATATAAATGCCACAAAAGATTCTTTATACATCACCAATCTAAAATATTCATATACAAATGAATTAGATGAAAGAGAGTTTAACACTATTATTGACGCTAATGGTAAAACTATTTTTAACGAAAAAAACTATGTTATAAGAAATTTTAATAATGTATTACGTGCTTATAATGGAGAGTTTGATAATGATAACGTAAATTTTGTTTATAAATTTTTTGATTCAAAAGGAAATAAAATAAGTCATGATTATAAATTAAAAAGATATGAAGAAATTACTCCTATAAGTAAAGAATTATACTTACATACATTTAAACCTAAAAGTTCATTTTCATCTTTAAATGATAAACCGTTTGCTTATTTAAAAAGTTTTAAGAATGACAGTATTTTACATAAAAATATTGGATACGTTAATTTTTTTAAAAATAAGACATCTAAATTAAGTAAACTAATTGATGGTAAATTAAAGTGGGGGTTTATTAATGAACAAGGTAAACTAATTGTTGATTTTAAATTTACCAAGGAACCTGGTAATTTCTCTGAAAATTATGCCGTAGTTATAACTCAAGACAATAAATGTGGTTACATAGATAAAACAGGAAAACTTGTAATCCCTCCTACTTATGAATATGCTAGTGAATTTCATAACGGAATAGCATTAGTTAAAATTACAAGTAAATTTGAAAATAATAAAATGGATAATGGTTTCCTTTTAATCGATAAAAATAATAAGATTATTCATCGTTTTAAAGAACTTAATGTTTTAAGAAAAATAATTAATTATAAAAGATTTAATAAATACATATTAGAAGAAAATCATATTGTTAGACTAAGAAATAGCTCTAGTTATTATCTTTTTAACACAATAAATAAAGAATTAATTTCTGTTGATTACAAAAGTATGGGTGAGTTTAATAGTGGTTATTCAAAAGTATCTTCTGGTTTTTCCACAAAACGAATAGAAGGATTTTGTAATTCTAAAGGAGAACTTTCTCTTATTAAGAAAAAAATAAATACTCCAAAATTTTAAATAAAATAAATTGTTCTGTACAAAAAAGGGTTTAACTTATTTGAGTTAAACCCTTTTTTGTATGAAATCATCAATCAGTAATATTAATGCTTATAAAGTGTATTTAGAGTATTCTACTCATCGTCTTGCTTTTAGATACCGTTTCTAACCATTCTTTTTCTGGCTCACTATCTTTAGTAATACCTCCACCTACATAAATACTCGCTTTATTATCTTTTACACTCATACATCTTAAATTTACAAAAAGTGCTGTTTTTGTTTTAGATTGATTTAATTCTCCTAAAAAACCTGTGTAAAAAGATCTCGAGTAATTTTCATTTTTAATAATAAATGCTTTTGTAATTTCTCTTGGTAAACCACAAACTGCTGG